>DAOWGJ010000231.1 GCA_030637505.1 Holophagae bacterium | reverse complement strand
GGAACCCCGATAAGCGTCAGAGTCCCCCAGATTTGAACATCAGGCCCGATGAGCATGCGGTTCGATAGCCCTGGGGATTTCAGAGTGCCAAATGCAATCACCGCGACAATCGGAGAACCCGAGTCAAGTTTCCAGTTTCAAGTATCCAACCTCACACCCCGTGCAACAACCTATCACCCAACATCGGAGGCAACCCGGCCCTGACGATCCGGCGGCGGGCTTCACTGGTCGAGTAGGCAACCCGGTAGTGGTAGAACCGTCGAGTCTGAGAATCATAAATCCCGTACGCCGCACGCGGGTCTCTGTCCCGAGGCTGACCGACCGATCCAGGGTTTATCAGGTACCTCCGACCCTCTTCCATGGACAATCGCTGTCTCTCACCGGCCAGGAGACGGACCTCTATATCGGGTATTGATTCCCGTTGATCGAGGATGAAGACCGACGGCACGTGTGTGTGACCAAAAAAAATCACCTGCTGGGGCATGTCCTGGAAGGCCAGCAGGGCATCATTTCCGGAAAAGACGTAGGCGTCTTCGTCATGGGGCGCTCCATGGCATATGGCGACCTGATCCTCAATAGCCACGGGCCCCTCGGGAAGCTCCTGGAGAGCCTTCCGATTTCGGTCCTCGAGGTGGTCTGCAGTCCAGCGAGCAGCCTGAAGAGCGTAGCGGTTGAAATACTCGCCGGAATCGATTCCAGAACAGACCCGGTCGTGGTTTCCACGGATGGAGGTTCCCGACGAACCGATGCTCCGGAGCCAGTCCATCACCGCGTTGGGCGAGGCGCCATACCCGACCGCATCACCGAGAAAGAGAATTTTCTCGAACTTCTTCCGGCGCACGTGGTTGAGCACCGCCGAAAGCGCCTCCCAATTTGCGTGGATGTCTGACAGAATCAGATAGCGCATTCCAACTCCGGGCTCAAAAGAATGATCGCTTCTGCAACGTCAGACGCGATCTGACCGTCGCCCACCGCTACGACAACGTCTGCCATCCGATAATCTCCCAATCGTTCTTCGAAGAGCGCTTGCGCCGCCCTCGACGACCCCCACATCGGGCGGCTCGAATCCTGGGATCCAAGCCTGGCCTCAAGAAGGGACCACGCCACATCAAGGAAGACGGACCATCCGCCGCCCTCGACGATCAAACGCCGGTTCTCCGGATTCGAAAACAACCCCCCGCCGGTAGCAACCACAGCAGCCCTCTCCGAAACGACATCCTCAAGAGCGCGCCTTTCTGCGGCCCTGAAGGTCAATTCGCCCCCGCCGGCGAAGATCTCCGGAATAGTCCTCTGCTCGGCGTCGGCGATTCGTTGGTCCAAATCGACAAACGACCACCCGAGGCGTTCAGCCAGCACTCGGCCGACCGTCGTCTTGCCGCAGCCCATGAATCCGATTAAGAAAATCGAGCGCATTGGGGGATTGTAACGCAACAAACGAAGGACGGGTTCTCCGAGTCTACCGCTCGGGAAAGGGCACCGTTATTGAACCCATCCTTCGTTTGTAAGGGCACGCATTCGCGTGCCAAGAAAACGGTAAGAAGAAGCACAGTTTTCCGAACAAAATTTTCATTTCCGGTGGCGCGAAGCGCCCAAAGCCAGGGGTGGGATCAGATTGGCGAGGGCAAAGTCAGCCGGTTGGTCACCTTTCGTCGCCAATATGATTCCGGCCATGGCTGCTGCGAGCGCCTACCGTTGCAGCCCTACCCCAAGAACCGTTCCATAAAGTGCGTGTCAATCCTCCCGGCCAGGAAATCCTCATCGTCAAGAATACGCAGCTGAAGCGGAATCGAAGTTTTGACACCCTTGATTCTGAACATCTCCAGCGCCCGACGGCTTCGGATGAGGGCCTCGGCCCGGTCCGCACCATGGACCAGTACCTTGGCCAACAGG
The DNA here is from genome assembly GCA_030637505.1 of Holophagae bacterium. Taxonomy (GTDB): domain Bacteria; phylum Acidobacteriota; class Thermoanaerobaculia; order Thermoanaerobaculales; family Sulfomarinibacteraceae; genus DAOWGJ01. The sequence goes on along the minus strand of DAOWGJ010000231.1, from coordinate 2,995 downwards.
CTGTCGTAATAGGGCGGCACGCTGTATCCGGCGTAGATGTGAGTATCGACCCGGACACCGGGACCCCCGGGAAGGGTCAATTCCTCAATCAGGCCGGGCGATGGGGCAAAGGTCTCTGGGTCTTCCGCGTTGACCCGAAACTCGAAGGCGTGACCGTTGGGCCGGATCTTGCGTCTCTTGGGAATGGACATGGGCTCACCGAAAGCGATACGGATTTGCTCCTTGACCAGATCGACACCAGTGACCATTTCCGTCACTGGGTGTTCCACCTGAATTCGGGTGTTCATCTCCATGAACGAGAAGGAACCGTCCTCGGCCAACAAGAACTCCACCGTCCCCGCGTTGACATATCGGGCCGCCTTGGTCGCCGCGATGGCAGCTCGTCCCATCGCCTCCCGCAATTCGGACCCGAGGGCCGCCGATGGCGATTCCTCGATCAACTTTTGGTGACGCCGTTGAACGGAACATTCCCGCTCACCCAGATGCACGACGCGACCGGCGCCATCGGCCAGAATCTGGAATTCGATGTGCCGGGGCTTCTCGACGTATTTTTCCAGATAGAGCGTGCCGTCTCCGAATGCACTTGCCGCCTCGGCGGCAGCACTGTCATATGCCGAAACCAGTTCGCCCTCGTGCCAGGCCAGGCGCATCCCGCGGCCTCCACCGCCGGACGAGGCCTTGAGAATTACCGGATAGCCGATCTCCCCCGCCAAGGCCAGCGCCACCTTTCGGTTTTCCAGCGGACCGTCCGAACCCGGAAGGATCGGAACGTCGGAGGCCGCCATGGTTCTCCGCGCCTCGCTCTTGTTTCCCATGGTTCGAATGGACTCCGGCGAGGGTCCGATGAAGACCATGCCGCAATCCCGAACGATTTCGGCAAAGTGAGCATTTTCGGCCAGAAAGCCATAGCCGGGATGAATCGCCTCGGCGCCGGTGATCTCTGCGGCCGCGATGACAGCGGACACGTTGAGATAGCTGGAAACTGGGAAGGGGGAACCGATACAGACCGACTGGTCGGCAAGGTGGACATGCAGGCAATCACGGTCGGCATCGGAATGGACAGCCACCGTTTGGATGCCCAACTCCTTGCAAGCTGCAATGATCCGGACGGCAATTTCGCCCCGGTTTGCGATCAAAACCTTGGAAAACATACGGCGTCGCCTCTCAGCGGCCCATCATCTGGTCGGGCGGATGGTGAACAGGGGTTGCCCGTACTCGACGGGTTCACCGTTATCGACATGGACCTTGACCACCGTGCCGTCCACGTCGCTCTCGATCTCGTTCATCAACTTCATCGCCTCGACGATGCACAGGACCTGACCGACCCGCACTTCGTCTCCGACCTTGACGAAAGGGTCGGACTCCGGATTTGACGCCCTATAGAAGGTGCCCACAATCGGCGAGGGAACCAAATGGTGATCCCCGGCGACCGAATCCTCGTCATCGACCACCGCCGTATCGGGTGCGGCAGGCGAGGGGAGCACCACCTGCTGTACCGCCGCCGAGTCCAATCCGGCAGCAGGCGAGACAATCACTTGAGGTTGAGGTCGGCCTTCGACCTCGATGCGGGTTCCCCCGTGCTCGATCTCTACGCGTGCGACCCCGGTGGATCCGACCAGACGAACCAACTCACAGATTTCTTCGAATTTCAGCATAACCAGCCTTTGCATTGGGTCAATCTCAAACGAACTCGGAATGCAGCCGTTCACCGGCCAACCGACTGGCCAAACGGACTCGACCGGCCACGGCATCGGGATCCAACAATACCATGAGGAAATACCCGGCGGCCATCGTCGTCAGCACGATCTGAACACGGTCCGCCATCGCAGAAAACTGCCGCAAGGCACCATGGTCCAGCTCCCGGCCCGCCTGATTCATTTCGCGGATCAACGAGGCCATTTCCGCACCCAGAACCTCGATTTCGGGCCGGCCGGGCTCAACCACGACCGGTATTCCGTCGGGATCGATAATTGCCGCCGCGGTAGCCCCGGGGCATGCTTGCAAAATGTCCTTGACAGTCTCTTCGAAGGTCACGGGGCCCTCCGTTCGGCAGCGGCACGAATGTTCTCCATCCAACCCTTCAGGGCCTTAGATTTGGCCGTCAAGAGGTCAGCTGACGAGACCGAAGGCTCGGCAAAGGCGGGCTCAGAGATCTCAGGTGGAAGATCCTCACTCAAGGATTCGAGGAGTTCCGCCGCTTCCCGATGGTCCGGATCTCGATCCAGGATCGCCTTCAGGGTTACCTGAGCCAGGGGCCGGTCGTCCTGTTCCAAGGCCAGGCGGGCCAAGGTAACTGTCGGTAAAGAAAGTTCCTGGACCGGCTCGGGTTCCGGCTCAAGTTCGGGAATGGGCTCGGACTCGGGTACGAGTTTGGGAAAGGCCTCGGCAGCCTGCTCCTCAATCGGTTCGGAAGCATCTTCGGGGGAAATGGTCGAGACCTCATCAGTCCGATCTCCTCCGAAGACATCTTCTACAGCGGGTTCGAACGTGGGTTCAGGCGGTGCGAAGACATCATCCGCGGCCATCCAGACGCCTGTGTCACCGGTTGAGGTCGTGGCAAAGGGATCGGCCGCCGACAGGAGGACGACCTCACGGGGGCGGCCGGGAGAAACGGCGTGACCGAAGGGCTCTGAGGTGTCAGGCGCCGGCTCAACGACTGGAAGCGGCTCAGGTGGCGTCAGCGGCTGAACTTCGGTGTACCCCGGCGACACAGCCTGGAACGGTTCTCCCACCGGTTCAGGTGCGGCGTCATCGGATTCACCCGAAAGCCGCTGCTCAATCGCCTCGATCCGAGTCTCGAGTTCAGCATCCCCGGGCGTCAGTGCCCGTGCCAACTTGTAGGCCTTGATGGCCCGAACCCACTCGCCGGCCTTCTCCGCCGTCTCACCGATCAAACGGGCGGCAACGGCGTTTTCGGGATCGAGCTCCAAGGCCCTGGCGAAGGAGCGTTCGGCTTCGGAAAACTGGGCCTGTTCCAGTTGAATCCGGCCGAGTG
>DAOWGJ010000078.1 GCA_030637505.1 Holophagae bacterium | reverse complement strand
TGAGGGCGCCACCGACATGATCGCTGTGGTGGTGAGTCAGGAGCACCGCGGCGCAAGTCAGATTCGATTGGTCGAGGAAATCCAAAACCGGGCCGGCATCTCCGGGATCGACAACGACCGCGGCCCCCGAATCTATGCTAGAGAGTACCCAGACGTAGTTGTCCGAGAGGATCGGGACCGGTGTTGCGTTGATCATGATTCATCGTCGCCAATCCAGAGTCTTTGGTCAATGAGAGAATCTCTCGGGGTGGAAATGTGTTAACTCCCGTGGAGGGTTGATGGAACCACGATACTTGATTGTTGCCGATCCGATCTCGGCGCTGAACCCGGTCTTCGACCTGGGAGTCTGCGTCAGCCGTGAACTGCTGGAGCGTGAAATCGCCGTCGACTACCTTGACCTGGTGGAGCACGACGCCGATCTGGAGACTGAGGTCTATCTGGCCGGCCTGCCGGTGCGGAGGATTATTTCGGCCGACGCTTCACGCGAACCCTTCTGGGAATTAGGCGATGGACGGGTCGCCGATGTTGGTCAATACGACGTGATCCTGCAGCGCAAGGATCCACCGGTCGACGAACTCTTCGTCAAACACCACCGCCACTTCATCGCGGCCCCGGAGTCGGTCCTGCAAATCAACCGGCCTCCGGCGACCTATGAACTCAGTGAACACACGATCGGAATGCGCTATCCGGAGTTTTCGGCCCCGACTATCGTCTGTTCGTCCTTCGACCAGCTGGTGGCGGCTGTCAGGGCTCAGGATGGGGAGGCAGTGTGCAAGCCCAAGAACACATACTGCGGCATCGGGGTGTCGTTCGTTCCTTCGGACGTCGATCCGGCCGTTCTTCGGGCCTACTGGGATCAGTGGGCGCCCGAGGTGATCGTGCAGGCCTACCTTCCGGCAATCGAGGACAGTGGTGACTTGAGGATTCTGACCCTTGGAGATCAAGTTTTGGGTTCGGTCCTCAGGATCCCGGCTGTGGGCTCCCGATTGGCAAACCTCCACCAGGGAGCGACGGCGGCCCGGCTTGAACCGACGGCCAGGCAGTTGGAGTGCTGCGCCCAGGTCGCTGCCGACCTCAACCCCCTGGGGCTCCACCTTCTGGGTCTGGACTTCATTGGGGAGCACCTGACCGAGGTCAACTTCACCAGCCCGACGACCCTGGTTCAGATCAACCAGGTCAACGGCATCCGGGCGGACCGGGTCATGGTGGATCAGTTGGAGCGGATGCGTGGCGGCTGATTGCCCGAGCCCCCTGGGGCAAAAGCACAAATTGAATCGCAGAGACGCGAAGACCGCAAAGAAAAACGCAAAGGAAATATTGCAGTTTAAGCCCTTGGAGGGCTTGGAGGTTCAAGATCAGACGATGGATTTGTCAGTCCTCTGCTGGATCATCCTTGCGGGTGAAGATTTCGGTAATGATCCACAAGGGCGGGCCCTCCGGCGACATCTGTCGGACGACGCCGATACCGATGTGTGTGACATCCGAGGCCAGAACGTTGGATCGATGCCCGGGGCTGGCCATCAGTGAGAGGTGGGCGGATAACAGATCCTGATCCAGCGCGAGATTCTCCCTGGAGATGATCGCGCGATATGAAGCGGCCAACAGGCGCTGCCGGAGATCTCCATGGCTGGGCGAGCGGTGACCGAAGAAGTCATTTTGCAGCATGTCCCTTGAATGTTGAGTGGCGATGCCCGCCAATCGGGGATCCCACTCCAGCTGTTTGAGTCCGTGGTCGGCCCGTTCGGCGTTGACGGTCTCCCACAGAAAGAGGGCGGCGGCTCTGGGTTCTGTGATTCCGGATTGAACGCCATCGGCAGAGGGGTTGAGGTCGTCGATTTTCGCGGGAGAGGGCTGCCCGATGCGCATCGGCATGACAGCGATTACCCCAGGGCCCACCTCGTGGTTCGCGAGGATCTGCAGTACCAGTGTCCCGGCCTTCGGACCGACCGGTACGACGGTAAACCAGCCGGTCCCTCGTCGGACGGGGGTCATTCGTCGGGTTTGACCGCCAGGATACTGGACCAGGATTTTGGGGTGGTTCCAACGGGGTCGCGGCTCGAATCGTAGGGGAAAGGCTGCCATCGGTTCGTGGGCTGCCGGAATCTCGGTGATCAGCTCGATCCGGCGATCGATCAGAAGAATGGTCCACTGCCACCGAAAGGGGGGCCGTGACGAAGGGGCCCGAGCCATGCCGACATGGGTCATCGGCCCGGTGCCGCCAACTATCGCTGCGAGAAGATCCAGAACGTCGTCTGCGCCCTCTTCGGTTGTCGAAACAGTAGCAGCGACCGCGGTGCTTTCCGGCAACCCAGCGTCGTGCAAAGCCTTTCTGATGGAGGCGCTGGATGGGCTGCGGCCTCCTTTGCCGGCTTCGGCAATGGCCTGGGCCGCGTCCGCCAGCGGTGAAGAGAATTCCAATTCTGGCCACTCGGCGGCCACGAGTTCAGCCAACACCTGATGTTCCGGCGCGATCTCCTGCTGGGTGGCATACGGCAGGGGCACGCCGGCCGCCGCCTGGAACGCCAGGACGGCGGCCGCGACACCCAGACCCGGGGCCTTCATCGTCAGTCGATGTGTTGCTCGGACGTTGGAATGAACGAAGGGTCGCCGGTCGAGCCGTCGACTACCGAAGCGTGAGCCGTAAAAATGACCCCGGAGTCCAACGCTCTGATTTCCGCCCAAGCTGAGCCCTCGTAGCCGAAGGCCTGGTCGAGTATTTTCACCAACTGAACAAACGCTCCTGCAGACAGCAGGACGCTTTCGGTACCCAGGGAGACACCATCGTCCGACCACACCGTGACCTCAACCGTCGTATCGATTTCGGACATCGAGGTCAGGCCGAGATTGGTTCTGAATCCTCGGTCGGACCGCAGGCCTGGAACGATCAACGCGCCTTCCGGTCCCTCGGATGGCATCGGGAGGGCCGGGACGAATTGTCCGAAGGTGCCGTCGTTCGCATTATTGAAAATTCGGCAGGCGGAGACGAGGCCCTGGGATGCCTGGACTTCGAGCCAGCCGGCGCCTTCAACTCCGAAGAGGTCGCGAAGGAGATCTTCAACGTGCAGTG
>DAOWGJ010000204.1 GCA_030637505.1 Holophagae bacterium | reverse complement strand
CTACAACTTTCCGCCCTTCTCTGTCGGAGAGGCCCGTTTCTTGAGAGGCTCCAGCCGCCGAGAGATTGGTCACGGCAACCTGGCTCGTAGAGCCCTCCTGCCGGTTCTCCCCTCGGACGAGGCCTTCCCCTACACCATGCGGATCGTTTCGGACATCACCGAGTCGAACGGCTCATCATCGATGGCCTCGGTCTGCGGTGGATCCTTGTCGATGATGGATGCTGGGGCACCGCTTTCGGCTGCCGTCGCCGGCGTTGCCATGGGCCTCGTCTCCGATGGTGAACGCCACGCCGTGCTGTCGGACATTGCCGGTCAGGAAGACCACTACGGCGACATGGACTTCAAAGTCACGGGCACCGGTGAAGGCATCACGGCCCTTCAGATGGACATCAAGGTCTCCGGCCTGCCTCGGGAGATCCTCGAGCAGGCGCTTGAGCAGGCCCGCCGGGGTCGCCTCCACATCCTGGGCATCATGAAAGAGGCCATATCCGAAGGACGAGACGAGATTTCGCCCTACGCGCCACGCATTTATTCGATCAAGATCGACGTTGAGCAAATCCGCAACGTCATCGGCGCCGGCGGCAAGACCATCCGCTCGATCGTCGAGCAGACCGGCGCCAAGATCAACGTCGAGGACGACGGCACCATCCAGATCTCCACCTCAGACAGCGCGGCGGCCGAGAAGGCCATTGCGATCATCGAGGGCCTGACCAAGGTGCCCGAGATCGGTGAGGAGTTCGAAGGCGTCGTCAAGCGCCTCGAGCCCTACGGGGCTTTCGTCGAGATCCTTCCCAACCAGGACGGTCTGGTCCACATCTCCGAGGTCGCCATGGAACGCATTCCGGACATCCGCGACGTGCTGTCCCTGGGTGATGAGATGCGAGTCCGCATCATCGACATCGACGGCCAGGACCGGATCAAGCTGTCCCGGCGGGTCATCCTCGAAGACGAGGCCCGCGAGCGTGGCGACGACATCCCCGAGCGGGATCCCCTTGGCGATCGCCGCGGCGGACGACCGGGCGGTGGAGGCGGACGGGACCGAGACCGACGCGGTGGACGCGATCGGGATCGCGGACCACGACGATAAACACCAAAACCCCGGCATTCGCCGGGGTTTTTTGTGGCTTTCGGCTTTCAACTGACACTGACCCTGCCCCGGTCGCTGCAGCTGTCTCTGCCGCTGTTTGCTGACGCGGTCGCTGATCCCACGCCTGTTTCACGGCCCCGGCCTTCGGGGTCGCGCGGGGGCGCGAAGCGGACCCGAAGGCCGGGGATGAATACAGGATCAGGGACGGAAGACCGCGTCAGTGGACCGCGGCGGTGGCCGCCGCTGAACTGGCCCCTGTCACGGCCGCGGTTGACGGTACCGGGCGCGGCTCTCCGACGCGGTCGCGGACGCTATCATCTGACGACACCTGGGACACTCTTGAATCGAACCACTCTGTTGTCCTCTTTGATCCCTTTGATCATTCCCTTTTCATCGAACTCTGGGGTCCGACACGGGCGGACACGGGGGTCCGCCCCTACAGACCTCTTCGACTCTTTGACCCGCTGACACTCCCGGCTGTCAGCACCCATGCCGCAGCTTGACAAATATGCCGCACTTCGGAGAGAATGAATGAGTGTTCATTCATATTCTTCCCCATCTAGAATTCAAGGAGGCATCCAGTGGGTTATAAAGTCGATTTTCGTGACATTAAGTTCCAGCTTTTCGAGTGGCTTGACACCGGTAAACTGCTTGAGTCCGAACGCTATGGCGACTGGGACCTCGAACAGATGGACATGATCGTCGACGAGGCGCTGAAGATCGCCCAGGAGCAGATGGCCAGCTGCAACGAGGATGGCGACCGCATCGGCGCCCAGTGGAACGACGGCGTGGTCACCATGCCCGACAGCTTCAAGCCGGTCTACGACACCGTCTGCGAGGGCGGCTGGATCGGTCTGCTGGGCTCTCCCGAATACGGCGGCATGGGCCTCCCGGAGCTGGTCGGCACGGTGGTCAACGAACTCTTCTCCGGGTCCAACGTCTCCCTCTCCCTGACCCTGATGCTGACCCGTGGCGTCGGTGCGATGATCGAGAATTTCGGCACCGACGATCTCAAGACAACCTACGTCGAGAACATCTACACGGGCCAGTGGGGCGGAACGATGTGCCTGACCGAACCTCAGGCCGGATCCGACGTCGGCGCCTCGACGACCAAGGCCATCAAACAGGATGACGGCAGTTATACGATCTCCGGTGAGAAGATCTTCATCACCTCGGGCGACCACAACCTGGCAGAGAACATTATCCACCTGGTTTTGGCACGCACGCCGGACGCCCCGGCAGGCACCAAGGGTCTGTCACTCTTCGTCGTGCCTAAGATTCGCATCAATGACGGCGGCTCCCTCGGTGATGCCAATGACGTTGCTTGTTCCAACATCGAAGAAAAGATGGGCATCCACGGTTCCCCGACCTGTTCTTTGGTCTTCGGCGCCAATGATGGCTGCCAGGGCTTCCTGCTGGGTGAAGAACTCCAAGGCATGAAGCTGATGTTCCACATGATGAACGCCGCCCGGATCGAGGTCGGCATGCAGGGCTGTGCGGCCGCCGGCGGCGCCCACCAGCAGGCCCTGGCTTTCGCCAAGGAACGCCTGCAAAGCCGCCACTGGAAAATGATGAAAGATCCCGAGGCGCCCCAGGTGGCCATCGTCGAGCACCCCGACGTCCGGCGCATGCTCCTGACCTCCAAGGCCTATGTCGAAGCGATGCGCGCTATCTTGCTGCAAGCCTCCTACTACCTCGATCTCAGCCACACCGCCGAGGGCGACGAGGCCAAGAAATACCAGAACTACGTCGAGGTCCTGACACCGATCTGCAAGGCATGGTGTTCCGAGTGGGGGCTTCAGGTGACACACACCTGTATTCAGGTGCACGGTGGCTACGGCTACACCAAGGAATACCCGGCAGAGCAGTACATGCGCGATGCCGAGATCGCCTGTCTCTACGAGGGCACCAACGGCATCCAGGCCCTGGATTTCGTCGCCCGCAAGCTTTCCCTGGCCGGTGGACAGCCGATCAAGGACTTGTTGGGCATGGCCGAAAAGACCTTCAACAAGGCCAAAAACGATCCCGAGTTGATGGAGCCAGCATGGCTCTTGGCCGCGGCCCTCAAACAGGTCGAAACCATCGCCAAGGAACTCCCCAAAAGGCCCGACGGCATCCAAGTGATGCTGATCAACGCGGTGCCGCTGTTGGACATGGTCGGAACCTGCCTCGGCGCCCACTTCCTGCTCGACCAGGCGATGCTGGCCAAGACCAAGTTGGCCGCCATTCTTTCGGACGCCGGCATCGACGCCGACGACAAGAAGGCATACAAGGCGTGGCTCGCAGACAACGAGGAGGCCGCGTTCTACCACAACAAGGTGCAAACGGCGATCCACTTTGCCTACCGCGCCCTGCCGACCGTTCCGGCCAAGGCCGCGGCGATCCGGTCCGGGGAGAAGGCCGCGTTGTACGCGATTATGTAGGTAGGAGCTGTTAGCTATTAGCTGTCAGCTGTTAGCTATGCGACACACCGGCCGCCCGAACGGGCGGCCGGTTTTTGCTTTCGGCGGACGCCGAAAGCAGCTGACAGCTGAGAGCTCCTGTGATAAACAAACCATGCGGTTTTCCGCGGGAGTTACCAATGGATCCACAAACACAGACCCTGCTCGAAAATATTCGAAACGGCATCATCGGCCGCGATCGGGCGATTGACGGGCCCTTCGGTCCTCGCCGCGTTATCTACGCAGATTACACGGCCTCGGGGCGGTCGCTGGACTTCATCGAAGATTTCATCCGTGACGAGGTGATGCCTCTCTATGCCAATACCCACACGGAGACCTCGACGACCGGCCTGCAAACCACCCATTTCCGGGAAGAGGCCCGGCAGATCATCCACGAGTCTCTGGGCGGCACCGACGACGATGTCGTCATCTTCTGCGGTTCCGGGGCTACAGGCGCTATTCAGAAGATGATCGACATTCTCAACCTGAGGATTCCCGCCGACCTCGATCGCCACTACTCCTTGAGCGACCACATCCCCAAGAGCGAACGCCCCGTCGTCTTCATCGGCCCCTACGAACACCACTCCAACGAGATCTCGTGGCGGGAAACCATCGCCGACGTTATCGAGATTCCAGAAGACGCCGACGGCCGGATCGACGAGACGGTGCTCGAAGAGCGCCTGGTGAAATTCGCCGATCGGCCTTTGAAGATCGGTTCTTTCTCCGCCGCCTCCAACGTCACCGGTATCGTCTCCCACACCTTCAGCATCACGGCCCTGTTGCACCGCCACGGCGCACTCTCGTTCTGGGATATCGCGGCGGCGGCGCCCTACGTCGGTTTCAATATGAATCCCCACCGCGAGGAGTGGCCGGACGAGGAGACCTCCAAGGATGCGGTCTTCCTCTCGCCACACAAGTTCGTCGGCGGCCCGGGAACACCAGGCGTTCTCGTAGTCAAGAAAAAGCTCTTGACCAACCGAGTCCCCACGGTCCCCGGAGGCGGCACGGTCTCCTACGTCTCACCGACCGAACACACCTACATCACCGACCCCAGTCACCGGGAGGAGGGCGGCACACCGGCAATCATCGGCAGCATTCGGGCCGGCCTGGTCTTCCGGCTCAAGAACGCCGTCGGCCAGGAGACGATCGAAGAATTGGAAATGGCCGTCGTCGCCACGGCGATACTCTCTTGGTCGGCCAACGACAACATCCATATCCTCGGCAGCCTGACCTCGACCCGGCTCTCAATCGTCAGCTTCATGATCAAACACGGCGCCAGATACCTGCACCACAACTTCGTCGTCGCCCTACTCAACGACCTCTTCGGCATTCAGGCTCGGGGCGGATGCTCCTGCGCCGGACCCTACGGCCATCGTCTCCTGGGCATCGACATCGAGCGCTCACATCTGTTCCAGGAGGCGATCAACTCGGGATGCGAGGGCATCAAACCGGGTTGGGTCCGCGTCAACTTCAACTATTTCTGTTCCGAAGCCGAGATCAACTACATCCTCGAGGCCGTCAACTTCATCGCCACCCACGGGTGGAAATTGCTGCCTCATTACGATTTTCATGCCGATAGCGGCCTGTGGCATCACGGTGAGCGCGAGCCGGAAGCCGTCCACGATCTCAAGGATCTGCACTTCGAGGGTGCCCGGTGTCGACACTCTTCGTCCTTCTTGAACGAGCCGGAAACCGCACTCCCCAGCTATCTTGAGGCCGCCCATTCGCTGGTGGCACGAATCGAACCACAGCTGGTCCCGGTCGAGGCAGCCACCGCCTTGCCCCGAGATCTCGAACCTCTGAGGTGGTTCACGCTGCCCGGGGAGGTCCGACTGCGGACCGACGGAGGGGAAGAACGATGAAATCACACACCGAATACCTGACCCTCGAGATTCCCCAACGAATGGATTTCGTCAACATCACGAACGACGTCGAACGGGCGGTTCGGGCCTCAAGAATTCGAGAAGGCCTCTGCCTGGTCAACGCGATGCACATCACGGCTTCCGTTTTCATCAACGACGACGAGCCGGGCCTCCACCAGGACTACAAACGCTGGTTGGAAAAACTGGCGCCCTTCGATGCTTCACCCGAGACCTACCATCACAACCGGACCGGCGAGGACAACGGTGACGCTCACCACAAACGCCAGATCATGGGCCGGGAGGTCGTCGTCGCGATCACCGAAGGCCAGCTGGATTTCGGCACCTGGGAGCAGATTTTCTATGGCGAGTTCGACGGTCGACGACCGAAGAGGGTGCTGGTCAAGATCATCGGGGAGT
>DAOWGJ010000129.1 GCA_030637505.1 Holophagae bacterium | reverse complement strand
ATCAATACCGATGGCGGACAACGCAAAAATGAAGCCAACCAGGATGGTGCAGTAGTGAACGGCTTTTGAAATGGTCTCCGGTACCCCCTGGGGCAGGGAGGTCCGGGGAATGATGTCTTTTTCGAAGACGAAACGAAGCACACGGGAAATCTGGAAGGACAGCCAAATGGCGAGGAAGAAATATAAGAGATTCAAAGGGGTCAGAGACATTTCTCCGAACTCAACTTCGTAGTGGAGGAAACGGTTTAGCGAGGCTTGTACCGACTTGATTTCGCCGAAGCCATCAAGGGTGTAGTAGCCCCAAGCGACGATGGCTGTCCACCGGAACAGTTTCATGCACAAGTTGCAAATGGACTCGGAATCCCGCACCACCATCTGGAGTTTCCTGGCACCATCGGTATTGAGAGAAATGACAGTGAGAGTTCTCAGGAGTACGACGGCGGCCCACAGCAACACCGCCGAAAAAGTGCTGGTCAGAATTCCCTCGGTCAGGTGATAGGCAGAACCCATGTCGCCGATGATGACCAGGAAAATCGAAATGAACCCGAGAAGCACACCGACCCCTGAAGCAAGCTGCAGAACGTGTACCCATCCCGAAGGAAAGGACCCTTTCACGCGGCCGATGGCCTTCACACCCCAGAACATCGCTGCGGTAATAGTGATGGTCAGAGCAAGCAGCAAGAGCTTGTTGAGGAGATTTCCCATCGGAACCGAGACTGAAATTCGATGAAGAATGAAGAGTCCGGCCAGGAGATAGGGGACCACACGTAGACCCGGTGTCAGAAGGCCGGGAAGAAGTCGTACCAGCGCCAATATCAGGATAAACGCCATGAATTTCAACCAGGCTTCGGGGGCCCTGGGATACAGGGGCTCAATCAGCACAGTACTGAGGAGGATCGCGGTGGCCAAAGGCCGTCTCGTCATGATTGACAAAACCGTCAGGGCCTCCTGGTCGTCGCCGGTTTTCTGAACACCGCGTTTTCCGAGGTACCACACAAGGAACAGGAAGGTCAGACCGAGGAGGGCCTGCGTCACGATCCTCCGGGGCCGGTCGCCAAAGTACTCGAGGACCTCCCTCCAATTTCTCTGGGCATTGTCGAAGATCTGGTTGAAGAGTGATCGGTCGATTTGTGGATCATTGAGAGAATGCCAGAGGGAGACTTGATCAACGATCAGCTCGCTTTTGTGCCTTCGAGCCAGTTCAGCGCCGGTCATTTCGATGCGTTCGGTCAAATCCATCCGAAATTCGGAGATCCTGGTCTGAAGAACCAAGGTCTCATCACGCATGCCTTGGGTTGACTCTTCCGAACCGATGACTCGACCCAGAGTCGATTGTAAAGAGTGGAGCACCTCCTCGGGTACATCCTGTTCGATTGCGTGATCGAGGCTGATGCTCCAGACTTGCCGTTCTTCACGAAGACGTTTGAGATCCCGTTCCAGAGAGGTTGTCGTCCCTTTCAGGTCGGCCAGCCATTTGTCCATCTGATTGATGGTGGTGTTCCATCGTTTTGTTGCGTCCCTGAGGTCGGCCGTTTCGACCTCGGCGAACCGAGTCTTAATGGATATTTCGATCAGTTTGGAGAGCCTGACTTCCTCCGCGGCGAACAGGCCACCGATGTGGGAGACCTTCGTGTTTGATTGAACCCAGGTCTCCAGATCCCTGAGAAGCTTGTGTGTTATGACCTGTTCCGTGGGAACCGACGCCAATGGAATGGGAGAGGGCAGGGCCTCGGGAGGGGCCGCGGTGGTCTCAGGTTCCGGTTTCGACTCCGCAGCGAAGGCTGGCGATGAGATCAGGAAGACCGCCAGAGTTGCTGCCAACGCCGGCAAAACGCACCATCTCACAATTATTTGTGTCATTCGAACATGATACCCCGAGAGCCCTCCCACTTGGGACCGGGATATTGAGGTTTCCGGTGGGTTGTGGCAGAATTTCCCGAAAGGCAGCTCCCCATGACCTGGTCCTTAGATTCCTTCGGGGTATTGAGGACTTTTGGTTCTTGGCTGCCGTTTTGAAAGGAAAGGTGGAGTGATGAAAAAGACTGTAATTTATGTGGCGCTGATCGTGGGTCTGGTCGTCATGACCCAGGCGTGTGCCTCCTCTCATCAACCGATCAATTTTGAAGCTGCCTCGCTTGATGCGGACAAAAATGTCCGGAAGGTCGATCAATTTGTACTGGTCGGGGACGGCTCCTTGTCCATGGCCGATCGTTGGCAGCACCGGACCAAGATCGGCACCTCCGACGAATTCCTTGGGGCTCTGAATCAGTCCATTCCCGAGATCGGTTTCGTGGGTGGCCTGCGCTCCTTCGGGCAAGGCGCCTGCGACATGAAGGGCAAGACCGTTTCCATGGCGGACATGGGCAGCTACACCACCGCTGCGATGGCCGATGCTTTGGCCGAATACCACTGCCCGTCGGGGTACAGCCCGCTTGATCTTGCATTGGCTGCGGCCGGAAGCGACCTCGGGAACCACACAGCCCCGACAGCCCTTGTCATCGTCAGCGACGGGCGCCACATGGGCGACGATGAGGTCGAGGCGGCTCGGGCTCTCAAGAATGCCTTCGGGGATGGATTTGATATCTATGCTGTGTTGGTCGGTAACGACACTAAGGGACGAGCCCTTCTTGAAAGGGTCGTTGCTGCCGGTGGTGACGGATACCTCAAAGGGGCCGAAGAGTTGAACACCGCAGAGGCTATGGGTCAGTTCGTCACCGACGTGTTCCTTTATCCCGATGATGATGGAGATGGCGTTGCCAACCACCTCGACAAATGTCCCAACACTCCCAAGGGCGTCGAAGTCGATGCAGTTGGTTGTCCTCTGGACACAGACGGCGACGGCGTTCCGGATTACCTGGACAAGTGCCCGGGAACTCCGGCAGGCGTCAAGGTCGATGCCAAGGGTTGCCCGATCGACAGTGATGGTGACGGTGTGCCCGACTACCTGGACAAGTGTCCCGGGACCCCTGCCGGCGTCAAGGTGGATGCCAAGGGTTGCCCGATTGATTCCGATGGCGACGGCGTTCCGGACTACCTCGACAAGTGCCCCGGCACGCCAAAGGGTGTTCCGGTCGACAAGGTCGGGTGTCCCCTCGAGGGCATCGAAATCGTCGGTGACGAGTGGGTGGTCCGGGGGAAGGTCCTCTTCGACACCAACAAACACGCGATCAAGACCGAGGCCAAGGATGTCCTCAGTAGGATTGCGGCCTTCCTGGTGAAGAACACGCAGTACCTGGTTGAGATTCAGGGCCACACGGATTCTACCGGCACCGCAGCCTTTAACGATCCACTCTCCCAACGCCGAGCGGATTCCGTCAAGGCGTTCCTGGCCGGCGAGGGCGTTTCGGCCGATCGTTTGACCGCCAAGGGCTACGGTTCGACGGATTCGGTCGAGTCCAACGACACGGCCGAGGGACGCGCGAAGAACCGTCGGGTTGATTTCAAGCCCTCGGAGCGGTGAGACGTAATCGATAGAGAGACCGAACGACCCGGCCTCAGCGCCGGGTCGTTTTTTTGATTACTCCTCGTTGGCGATGAACGCGTTCATTTCTTTTTCGAAGTGTTCGATGACGGCGGCGGGGCGCGGGATCAGGCCGGCATCGCTGATCACACCCAGCCGAACCTGCCCGGCATATGAAAGGATGCTGACGCCGAGGCCAAGGTGGGCCGCCTGCGGCACCCAGCACATCATTGAACGGATGGCTCTGCCGGCGAGGGAGATTTCATGTGGGGGGCCGGGGACGTTGGTCATCACTGCCGTCGCCTTGGCGCCGAAGAAACCGATTGCAGCACTCTCGATCTCGGCGCTGGCCATTCCGACGGCGTTGAGCACACCAAAGGTGACGATGGCTTCAGAGCTGTTCTTAATTATGTCCATACGTTTCTTGAGTTCACGCAGGCGAGCCATCCGGGTCGGCAGGCCGACCGGAAGGGACAGGAACACCAGGCCGAACAGGTTTCCCAGCTCGCCTGGAGGTCCCTCGGGCCTCAGGTTGACCGGGACCGTGGCTCGGATGTTCATACCGTCCAGATCACGTTCGCCGCTGTCGATCAGGTAGTGGCGAAGGGCGCCGCTCACCCCAGCCAGCAGGACATCGTTGAT
>DAOWGJ010000218.1 GCA_030637505.1 Holophagae bacterium | reverse complement strand
TTGGTCGACAGGGTCTATTTTCCACAGCCCGCATTCGACGTGACCGACGAGCGGCCGCTGGTGCAACCGTTCGTCAAAAGCTATCGGGAGAAGTTTGGCCAAGACCCAGACATCTACGCGGCCCACGCCTTCGACGCCATGCGAGTCGCCCTGAGGACAGTCGCGTTAACTGATATCTTCGAAACGCCCGAAATCCGTAAGACGCTGCAATTCAAACTGGCGGAATTCCCCGGCGTAACCGGCGTCATCCAGTTCAACGATTACGGCGACGTCCATCGCAACCCGATCATGTTCATCGTCAAGGATGGCAAGGTTCGGAATTATGAGCGCTACCTCGAAGAAGAAAAAAAGAAGATCCGTGCCCGAATTCGGAACCTTCTAATCAACGGTTGATCCGGCTTCGCCGGACGCTATCAGCTATCAGCCAGCAGGGACCACAATAAGATTCGGGCGACCGCATTGGAAAACAACTCTCGAAATAGAAACTTGAAACTAGAAACACACCCCAATCCAGCGAGGCCTGGACCAAGGCGGATACGACCGGCCACCCTTCGGAATAATCGGAGCCTCAGTGGCTAAAATCCGCATCGAAAGCATCGGCTGCCGGTTGAACATCGGCGAGATGGAGGCCTTGGCAAGATCGTTGAAAGGCCGTGGTCACCGTGTGGTCACCGCCGGCGAAGCAGCTGACCTCTGCATTTTCAACACCTGTACGGTCACTGCAATGGCCTCGCGAAAATCCAGACAGCTTCTCCGCCAGCTGTGCCGTGCAAACCCCGGGGCCACGATGGTCGCGACTGGTTGCTACGCCGAAATGGAGCCTGAGGCCCTCTCGAAACTGGGTATGGACCTGATTGTCGGCAACGACGACAAGGACCGCCTGGTCGAAATCCTGGAAGAGAAGAACCTGTTGGCGGTCGATGAGAGTGATACCAAGGAGACCGTCCAAGCCGAGGGCGGTCCCGACCCACACCGAAGAACTCGCGCGTTCCTCAAGGTCCAAGACGGATGTGACAACGCCTGCACTTTCCGTGTCGTCACAGTGGCCCGAGGCCGAGGACGGAGCCGATCGCCTCAAACGGTGATGGACGACATCTCACGAGTTCTCGACGCCGGCTTTCTGGAAGTGATCCTCTCTGGAGTCCACCTTGGATCCTTCGGCCATGACTCCGGTGACCCGCATGGACTCCAGCATCTGGTCGAACGCATCCTCCGCCAGGGCGCCGTACCCCGATTAAGGCTCTCATCGCTCGAGCCGTGGGACCTGTCGCCGGATTTCTTCGACTTATTCACCGATGCACGTCTGATGCCGCACGTCCACTTGCCCCTGCAAAGCGGCTGCGATGCGACCCTGAGACGCATGGCCCGAAGAACAACCCAGAGGGGTTTCGAGACTCTGGTGGCCGGCGCACGACAGCGAGTTCCAAATATTTCGATATCCACCGACGTCATGGCCGGCTTCCCGGGTGAAACCGACGCCGAGTTCGAAAACAGCATCGCCTTCGTCAGGACAATGGGGTTTTCCCACCTGCACATTTTCAGGTACTCGATCCGTGAGGGCACCCCGGCGGCAACGATGGACCGTCAGGTGCCGGGCCCTGTAGCGACCGAGCGGAGTCGCCGACTGCACGGTCTCAACGCCCAGGCCGAGGCTGCATTTGCTGTCAATTTCGAGGGAAGGGACCTCGATGTCTTGTGGGAGGCCGCGGAAGACTACGGCCCTGGACTCCGCTGGAGCGGCCTCACTCCCCACGCCCTCCGCATCGTGACCGAGACGCCTTCCGGAGTTGATCTGTTCAATACAATCACATCAACCCGGGTACTCCAGGCCTTTCCCGGTGGCGTTCTCGGCCGGGTGAACGGGGTCAGCCTGCCAACCCTGATCGAGCCGGAATCAAGGCGCTTGGTGACAATCGAGGGGTCCGATTAATCTCTCGCTCACGAGATAAGCTGTCTCTACCGAAATCTCCGTGAGAGCACCTGGAATCCCGCAAACAAGAGAAGGCCGCAGCAACCAATGCCATACCACAGGGCCGAGGGGCCGAGACGCTGATAGATAACACTGCCGATCAGGGGCGAAACGACAAAGGCCGTGGCAAAAGAAAGCGTGTAGGCACCCATGTAGCGACCGGCCGACCGCCTTCCCGCCCGGGCCGCAACCACGGCGTTGATCATCGGGAGATTGAGCATCTCTCCAAAAGTCCACACACAGGTCACAACAATCGCAAATCCGATGCCGGCACCCAGGGGAAGCAAACCCAGGCCGAGACACAATAGAAAAGCCCCAATGCCCGCAACCTTGAGGTGATCGTAGCCTTCGACAAGATGGAGCAACACCATTTCGAAGACCACAATCAGCAGAGCGTTGAAACCCATCAAGAAGCCGACGCCGCGCTCCTCCAGACCGTACACCTCGCGCAGGTAGATGGGGTAGGTGATCCACACCTGGAGAAACGCCACGGCCATAAGAAAGACAAGGCCCAGGAGAAGGACGAAAGGCCCGTCTCGCCATGGCGAAGTCACGGTTTCGTCGACTGCTTCGGCCACCTCGGGCCTCAGGGCCTCTGGAGAGATCGCCAAAAAAAGAACCACCAACGCCGCCCAACAGGTCACACCGTCAACCAGGAACAGCCATCGGTAGCCGATTGACGCCAAGACGCCGGCGACAGCCGGTCCCACCGCCATCCCGAGGTTGACCGCAAGCCTGACCAGCGCAAAGGCCCGAGGCCGACAATCGGGCGGCGAGGCCAGAGCCACCGCTGCCATCATCGCCGGCCTGAACGCCTCTGAGACAACACTGACTACAAAGATGCCCGCGACCATCGCCGGGAAGGTCCGCAATTGGCCCAGGAGAATGAAGCCTCCCCCCGCCAATCCAAGAGACGCCAGCTGGATCCGGATAGCGCCGAAACGGTCCGAAAGGCGCCCCCCGACGATGGCGCCAACCATTGCGCCGAGGCCGAAGACCGCCACCACGATACCCGCCCTCTCGACGCTCAGGCCGAAATCCCGGGTCAGATAGAGGGTCAGAAAGGGCAGCACCATCGTGCCCGCCCGGTTGACAAGAGCTCCCCCGGCCAGAATCCACACCAGGCGAGGAAGACCCGAAAAGGCACCACGGTAAGTGGCGATTATTGTATGAAGTACGTTCATCCTGAATCAGTCCCGCAACCAGCCTCGCAACTATGTCGGCTCCTTGAGGTTCTCAACCGTCAGTCGCCAGGACGTCGCGGGCCAGTCGCTCGTATTCGGCCAATTCCCGACTGAAAACCAGCACCTGGTCGGCATCCACCGAGCCGGCCAACCTGATCTTCAGCAAATTATTCATCTCAACTTCTCTTCAACCAGGGACCGAAAGGTCCTAGGCACCTGAACTACAGCACGGGGCTCCGGATCGGTAAAGACGACACCGGTTCGAGCCAACGCAACCAATTTTCCGGTGCCTTGATCCCTGACGCCATAGGTGAATTCGACACCGCGACTCCCCTCGAAGGCAAGGCCGATGTCGATGGCCAGGGTCTGCCCGATGAACGCCTCCGAGCGATAGCTGACCTCCAGATCGACGACGACCAGGGTTCGGCCCTCGACGTTCATCTCGGTCATTCCGTGGGCGCCCAAAAACTCAACCCTGCCCTGGTGCAGCAACCCGACCAACTCCATATGCCCCAAATGTTTCCCGTAGTTCAGATCGGTGACGCGAACCTCGAGGTTCGCTGTGAAAACACCTCTTTCCGGGGGTTTCAATCGAGTTCGTGGCATGGTTCCTCCGCCCGGCAGGAAGCCTGCCACTCTACCGGTGGTGGTCGATGGAGGCTGACCACAAATGCAATTCGTTCGACGAGTTGCATGGCTGGGGTGCAGGGATTCGAACCCCGATACTACGGTCCAGAGCCGCATGTCCTGCCGTTGGACGACACCCCAACACTGGGCCGCGGAGTATAGCCACCCGAACTGCAACGGTCAAGCTGGTTTGCAGCACGAAAGGATTGTACAGATGGTTGAGCAAACCCCCAATCGGAACCCGTGCCACTCTCCCCATTCAGCGGACGTTGGAAGCCCACCCTTTCACGAAACTGCATGAATCGTCTGAAGGAAACAGATGGGCACAGATGCAGAGGCCCCCACTCAGGGTGTCGGGGTCGGGGTCGGCGAAGCTTCGGGGTCCGGGACTGAGATCTTGGGCCCACGAAGAACCCGAAAGCCGCTGATCTGGAAAACCCGGGGAGCGAGCTCCCACAGCTTTGTCCACTGCTCTTGGGTCAGAATGTCGCGCAGCGTGCGTACGTTCTGGATGCGTCGGCGATGCTTGCTCGACAGAACCTCGATCAGCCGTTCGCTCACTCCCTCAGCCAATGCGGGGTCGTACGGATCCTGGGCGAGGCCCCGGAGGTACCTGAGGCTCAACTGACGTTCCTTTTGACGCTGCTGGTTGCTGTCTCCCGAGCTGTCGGTCATGAGCTGTTCGATGGTGCGAACCTGATCGTCACTCAGCTCGAGTTCGGCCACAATCGACTCGTCGCGCCACCATCGGACGTGCCGCTTGGCCTGGTCCGACCCCTCCTCGGCCACTGTCTGGCCGTTGTTCTCCTCTGCCGGTGGGACAGACTCCGGGCTGCTGTGGCTCTGCGAACACCCGGGGTAACTGAACCCCAGGGCAATCGCCACTACGATGAACATGAAACGAGGATTCAACACATTCGCCTCCGCGGGCGGATGATAGCCCAGGGAGCCGGCTTTGCCAACGGCGGAGTACGCTCTATTCTCCGCGATTGGCGATCCCGGTCGCGTTTTCGAACCTCTGAATCTACGCCCGTGGGCGCCCTCGGTCCTTAATTGCTCAGACTATGTATAATTCGCCGCGGACAAAGCCGCGCAGCGAGCTTTGCGAGGAGAGATTGAATGCGCTTGACCAAGATTATTGGAATCGCCCTTATCATCGGGGGCGCCCTCGGGCTCTGGCTCTCGAGCCGGCCCAACCGCCCAACCAACATTCCCGCTTCGGTCGGGACGTTTCCAGGCGCCTCGGTGGTCATGGTCACGCTTGACACCACCCGGGCTGACCGGTTCGGATGCTATGGGTCGACGGCCGGCCTGACCCCGTTCCTCGACAACCTGGCCAAGCGCGGAATCCTGTTCGAAAACGCCCAGTCGGTCGCACCGATCACCCTGCCGTCCCACGCCTCGATGATGACCGGCCTGTATCCCTCCAATCACGGAGTTCGAAACAACGGGATGTTCGTACTTGGCGACGAGGTCGAGACCCTGGCCGAGGTGTTCTCGGAGAACGGCTACGCGACCGGCGCCTTCATCTCGGCCCAAGTTCTGGTCTCCCGCTACGGCCTCGATCAAGGGTTCGACGTCTACGACGACGACCTCAGCCAGTCGCGCAAATCCGGACAGAGCATGGTGCCGTCGCGTCGCGGAAACGTGACCCTCGAGGCCGCCAAGCGGTGGTTGGAGACCGTACCCCTGGATAAGCCGGTGTTCCTGTGGCTCCACCTGTACGATCCTCACGCGCCCTACGATCCTCCGGGGAAGTTCCGTGCCCGATTCCCGAGCGACCCCTACGCCGGCGAGATCGCATTCGCGGACGCCCTTGTGGCCGACCTCGCCGCCACCCTCGATCAGTCCGGCCGGCTCGACGACACCGTGCTCACCGTGCTCGCCGATCACGGCGAGGGGCTCGGCGAGCACGGCGAGAACACACACGGGTTCCTTCTCCATCAGGCCACCATCCGCGTTCCGTGGATCCTCACCACTCCCGCCACCGACCAACCGATCCGGGTCGTCAATCCGGTGAGCACCACCGACCTGAGCCCCTTGCTGACCACCTTGGTCGGCCTCAGGGCCCCAAACCTGGACACCAGCGACGGCAGGTTGCCGTTCGGCGGGCAGGACGCGACAAGTCCTGCGCGCGCGCTCTACTTCGAGGCGATGCTCCCGATGTTCCAGTACGGCTGGTCCGAGCTGCGCGGAGTGCGCTCGGGAAAGTGGGAGCTCCACGCCGGGACGCGGGCCGAGCTCTTTGACATGGTGGCTGACCCA
>DAOWGJ010000193.1 GCA_030637505.1 Holophagae bacterium | reverse complement strand
GGTACGCCCCATCGGCCCCGCCGCTCCAGAAGAAATGCCGCACCTCGATCGCCCCCGGTCCGGAGCCGTCCACAAGGGAGCTGCCGACGTCGTTCCGAAATTCAATTTCCACGGTATCGCTATGTGTCCAACCCGCTGCATCGAAATCAAACTCGGCGTTTTGAATGAGATTTTGGGCGGTAGCGCCGGCCGTGCAGGCCAGAAGGGCCATGAGAACGCACATAATTCTCGGTATCAGGGTAAAGCGGCAGGGTGTGTCTGACATTACTTCCTCCAAATTTCCGAATATTCAACAAGAACTGAGATAGAGTACCAGACTCCCTTCGCTTTGAATTCTGAGATCTGCTATCATTCCCATCAGTGTCGGCCAGCCTTTTGAAGGCTTGAGATCCGACTCCTGGTTGAAAAATAGAAAAGTAGAATGGAGGCGCCATGAATTCGCTCAGGCCCAACAAAGTGTACGGACGTTATCTTCTGGTCATGGTTATGGTATTGGCCGCCGGCCCGCTGGTCGGCGATGCAGCCGAGATCGTCTTTCAGGATCGGTATCACACCGACCATCGCACGACCCCGAAGCTGGTCTTCTTCCCGGAGGTTGAGGCCCGGGGATCCGGTGACGCCCAGAGTGTCGCCCGTGCCTATCTCGAGGCCTTCGATGAGCTCTATGAGCTGCCTTCGAACCCATCCGATCTGCGGCTCTGGCGGGTTCGCGAAAGTCTGCTGGGTACCCACCTTCGTTTCCGGCAGGACCTGCACGGTATCCCCGTTGAAGGTGCCGAGATCATCGTATCGGTGGACCACGATCTGCGTGTCTCGAAGGTATACAACAATACATACCCGGTCATCGAGGAACCCACCATGCCCGATACGACCATCGGTGGTGATGCTGCTATAGACATCTCCTGGTACAACCTCCGAGTACACGGCGAGATCCTTGACATGACGCCTTCCGCCGAGATGGTGTGGGCCCCGGAGGGACTGGGGTTCCGCTTGATCTACCGGACCCAGGTCAACGTGACCGAGCCGTTCGGCCGCTGGCAACACCGCATCGATGCCCTCACCGGTGAAATCTTGAGTGTGCGACGGACTGAGATTTCAAAGGTTCCACTGGAGATGCCTGATTTCGCTGCCTACGACGGCCCCGTGCTCGACCGCGGCGAAGCAGTGGCCCGTTTTCAGGCCTTCGAGCAGCAAGAAGCACACGCCAAGGCCGGCAAGCGCGCCATTGTTGACGGCTCAGGCCTGGTCTTCGACCCCGACCCGCGAACGACCCTTGCGGACGACAGCTTGAGGGACAATTCGGCGGCGAGCGCCTTTGATTCGGCCTATCTCCTTCGCACGCTCAGCGATATCACCGAGAATGCAGGGACCTACACCCTGGTGGGTCCGTATGTAACTGTCGTTAACTTTGAGGCGCCGAACACTCAGCCGAGCACCACGAACGACGGAAACTGGACCGCCGTCCGGGGCAACAACGCCTTCAACGACGCCGTGACCTACTTTCACATCGACCAGAACCAACACTACATGCAATCACTGGGCTTTATCGGCGCCACAGGCATTCAGCAGGGCTCGATCTCGGTTGATACCGACGCCCTCAACGGCGCCGACAATTCGTATTACAGCCCGAGCCTCAACCGCCTGGCCTTCGGCCACGGTTGTGTGGACGACAATGAGGACGCGGACGTGATCCTGCACGAGTACATGCACGCGATCACCTATGACATCAACCCCAGTTGGGGCGGCGGTCACACCGGCGCCATCGGCGAGGGCGCCGGCGACTACTGGGGCGGCTCCTACAGCTACAGCACGCCGAACGGTCCGACCTACCATCCTGCCTGGGCCTTCACATGGGACGGTCAGCTGGCCTGCTGGCCCGGCAGGGACATGGACGACCACACGCAGATGTACAACCCCGGTTGCTCGTACAGCGCGCACAGCTCCTGTGGTGGGAGGAATGCCGACCAACTGTGGTCGACAGTTCTCTTCTCGTCTCTTGTGGATCTCATCGGCCAGGGCCGGACACGCGACGAGGTGGACCAGATCATCTTGGAGGGAATGTTCGGTCTTGGGTCCAGCGTGCTGATTCCGGAGCTTGCCGACTCAACGGTAGCCGCCGCCGAGGCGCTCTTCCCCAGTGGGCCGCACGCGCTGGTCTTTCATGGCTATTTCACCGCGCACAATATCCCGGTGGCAGACATTGACACCGGTCTGGTTTTTTCCGACGGATTTGAGTCCGGTGATATGGGTGCTTGGTAGGGAGAACCCCTAGGGGCCTGATCGACTCCTAGAGGTAGCTCTCAGCTTAGGCAGATGCAAAACTACCCAGGATGGCGATTTGGCACCGATGAACCCATGGTCTAATTTTTCACCGCCAAGACGCAAAGAGCGCTAAGGGTTTTATTTTCAAAATCTTCTTTGCGTTCCCTTTGCGGTCTTTGCGTCTTGGCGGTTCATTTTTCTTCTTGTCATGGCCGCATCGGTGTCGTTTTCTGAATTGTGCAAGTAGCTAAGCTGACAGCTGACAGCTTTTTTCACCATGTCCCGGTGTCCCCCGTCTCGAAACCGTCTCTGAAGATCCAGGTCGAGACCGGGATGGTGGTGGTGGCCATGGTCAAGGGTTCGGCCATCCCGGTGTTGGCCCACGCGTCGAGCATGTTGATTCCTTCATTGCCGAGGAAGGGGCTCAGGGTGTCGTTGGCGAGGAAGAGGAACTGAATGTACTCCCAGCTGGTCTGCTGGTAGAGCAGGGTGACGGTGACGCTCTCGGCCTGATCCGGCACATCGAAGAGCGCTTCTGCAAAGTAATCAAAGGTACCCCCGGCGCCGGGGTCTCCGTACTGGGTCTGGGGAACCGGAAGGATGCTGCGCGTCAGTGCTTCGTCGTAGTCCAAGCCATAAGGCGGGATTCTGTTGTCCGAAATGACGGTGTTGTTGAGGGCAAAGTGGAAAGTGTGGAAGGCTGTTCCGGGGTCTGAGCCCGCCAACTCGCCCAGGGTGTGCTCGACGGCGTCGGTCAGGCGGTCGTAGCCCAGGGGGAGATCGGTCGGATAGCCCAGGTCGATCAACTGCTGCGCCCACTCCTGATCCATGGCGCCGTGGACCTCGAAGACGACGGTCGAGGCGGGGTCTTGCAGGGACAGGACATCATGGGAAACTCCGTCGAGATCTTCGATGGTGCGCTGAAGCGAACCGTAGGCGCCGTTCGTTTGGACCGTTGTTCCGCCGCCGTCCTTCCACTCCAGGTGGAGCCACATCCTTCGGCCTTCCGGATAACCGCTGATCAGCTTGTGGCCGGTCAGATTGGTCACCCTCACCGTCAGGTCGGCGCCCTCTTGAACCGCCTCGAGGTTGGCGGCCGACTGGAGCGTCGTCAAGGCCCGTGCCTGTCCGTCCTGCATCGCGGAGATCTGATCGGCGGTCAGTCCGGTCCCGTAGCGCAGGGTGCCCCGGGTGTCCTGGTATTGGATGACATCCGGCATCCAGACACTGCCGCCGGTCAGATCGTGGACCGGGAGATCGGTTCGGGTTGGGACATAGCCCTGGACCGCTCCCTTTCCGGTCGAAGCATAGAGATGGCAGGTCTGGCAAGTAAAGAACCGAGGAGTTCCGTCGGCATAGTCTGCGTTGGGGTTGTCGCCGACTGACCGCTGGTACGCCAGCTCGAGTGCGCCTCCGGCAACCTTGAGATCCTCGGGAAGAGTGGGAAAATCGTTGACCCGGAAAGTGTCCAGGGCGCTGCCCTTCCACTCGCTGAAAGTCCGCTCAACGACACCATAGCCGTGGGGAGCGTTGTTGAAGGCGGCCTTGAGCGAAACATCGCTCGCAAGATCGCCGCTGAATGAACCCGGGGGCAGCGGCACCTGTGCGCCGTTGTTGTGGGCCAGATCGCCGACGACAGGGTTGGAAACATCGTGACAGGTGCCGCAGAACTCACCCTCGCGCACGTATCCGGACGTCAGAAAAGTATGGGGCACCGTGATGTCCGCATAGGGGCCCAACCGGGCGCCTCCGCCGTTGATGACGTACTGGCCACCTCCGTAATAACCCTCGCCGGTCGTCTCGTCGAAGGGCTCAAACGGTGGACTGTGAACTTCGGCCGTGCCGTCGATGTCGAGTGGCTCGTCGGGATCGACCAGCAGGTGACAGAACTCGCACTCGACGCCGTCGACGTCTTCGGCGATGAAGGCGCTGCCGTCGGTCGGCTGGGACCGCCCCTGCAGCCAGCCGTTTGGACCGTGACAGCGCAGACAGAGGTCACCGGCGCCGCCGCGGGTCGCCGGATCGCTCCCGGGCAGGAAGTCCTGCTCGGCAATCGCCACGGTCGCCCAGTAGAGGGGATCCCTCATTGCGTGCGACATCATGCTGCCTTGCCAGGTGTGGACCGGCTCCAGTTGGGGATTGACGGTTCCGCTATGGCAGCTGCAGCCCCCCGGGTGGGAAAAGGGCGCGACCGCGTCTTCGGGTTGGGTTCCGGGCTCCTTGATCGCAGGGGGAGCCAGGGCTGCCGCCACGATCAGCCCTGCGATGGCGATGAAGGCGAAGGCGAAAATGAAGTGGCGCATGGTGTCAACTCCAGAAGAATGAGAATTTCCACCGGCAAGTGTAGCGGTTTTTCTTGGGAGATACTTGACACTTCCCTCGGCGGGAAGAGAGACTCGGATCGATGTCGTTGTACCTCTGGACGCTGTTGCCGCTTGCCGCCGGGCATTTGTGGTTGGCTCTTCGGCATCAGTCTGTCTTTCGTTTTCAGCTGCTCCTTGATCTGATCCTGGCGGCGGTCCTCGGCCCGGCACTGTGGATGGGGGGCGATCTCAACCCGGTCCGGAGTATCCAGAAGCTGCCGCCCTTCACCGAGGCAGAGTGGTCCGAACGGACGGAATTCCAGCCGACGCAGTCTGATCTGACCCTGCAATTTCACCCCTGGTGGAACGAGACCGGACGGCAGCTCAGGGAAGGGCGTCTTCCCCGAATTCAGCCGGGCGTTGGTGGCGGCTTGCCACTGCTGGCCAACGGTCAGACAGGGCTCTTGGCGCCGGTGATGCTCCCGGTATGGCTGCACGGACCCGAGCGCGGGACGATGATCATGGCCTTTTGGAAGGTGGAACTGGCCGGGATCGGGGCATTCCTGTTATTGATGGGCCACAGACTTCGATGGACCGCTGCCGCCGTCGGTGGCGTGGCCTGGGCCGGGTGCCCTTACCTCGTCGGATGGCTTCTTGTGCCGCTGGCCTGGGTAGCGGCATTGTTGCCCTGGACCTGGATGGTGATGCTCTGGGGCTTGGAGAATAGGGCCTCGAGAGTGATCGCCGTTGGGCTCTTTTTCGGATGGGTGATGGGCTCGGGCCTACACCCGGAGACGGGAGCGATCGTCTGTGGTTCAGCCCTGTTGACGGCCCTGATACTCCAGCCCCGGAAATGGAGGCGAATGGTTGCTGTCGTTGCAGTCTCAGGCCTGACCGCAATGCTTTTGTCCTGGCCGACTGTTGCCTTGATTCGGGCCTCGTCCCGCCACGATCTGGTTGCCGAGAGTGGGGCCAATCGCGAGCGCCTGCCATGGTCGATCCAGAAGGACATGGTGCGCCAGATTGTTGTGCCGGCGTCGATGGGACATCCCGGCCGGGGAGACTGGCAGCCAGAGTATCCGCATGCGCCGGGTGCTGCGGGTGTCGGCGGGGTCGTCCTGGGGTTGTTGGCCGTCGGGGTGATTGCCGGAAGGTATCGCCGCTTGGCCTTGGCAGCGGGAGCGACAGCTGCAATCGGTGTCGTACTCCTCGTCCGCGTTCCGCCTCTGGATGCTTTGCTGGTCCGAATACCGCCGTTGGATCAGATGACCCTGCCCCGGTTTGGAGTGTTGATCCCGTGGGGTCTGGTTGTGATGGCCGCCTTGGCACTTGACGGCGCCCTTCGTGGCCGCACCAGGCCGCAGGCCGTCCGCCTGGCGCCGGCCGGCATCGTCGGGATAGTTGCTCTGGCCGCTGCACCGTGGCATCTGGGGTTGGCCAGTGCTGTCCTGGTTGTGCTTTCGGTCGCCGGCGCCGTGGCGGCGGCCTGCCTCCGGCGATACACGTTGCTGCCCCTGCTGGTTGCGGGAGAATTGGCCCTGTTGGCTTTGGGCATCAACCCGGTAGCCGCACCGGCCGACCGCCTGCCGAGGCCGGCCTTGATTGTGAGGTTGCAGGCCCTCGATAACCAACGACCGGGCCGTATCATCGGCCTGACCAGAGCGTTCCCGCCGAATCTGGCCTCTCGGTACGGCCTCCGGGACCTCCGGGCATCAGACCCCCTCAGACCTGAGCCATTCGCGCGTCTGATGGGTATCATGGGTGAGCCCAAGACCATTCTCGGCGGCCCGTTACGGCGTGCGCCGGCCGGACTGTGCGGTGCTTGGGGCGTCGGATACGCAGTGACCCGGCCCGGAAAGAAACTGGGAGGTTGGCGGCAGGTGTATTCGGGTTCAGACGGCATGATCTGGTCCAACCCTCGACTCCTGCCTGAAGTCAGGCTGGTGGGGTCTGTGACGCCCGAATCTGAAGATCCTCAAACTTTGATCACGATGATTGATGGTGTTGATTTCGAGCGGTCGGCACTGGTGCCGGCCGGGACGCCGCTGATTTCCGCAACGAAGACCATACTCGAAATGGGACGGCGGACTCCGTCGCTGCTCGAGGCAGTGGTCGAGTGCAACGGGCCCTGCTTGCTGGTTCTGGCTCAGCCCTGGGCGCCTGGATGGAGGGCGACAGTGGATTCTCGGCAGACAGAGACGGTGCTGACGAACATCGCGGGGCTCGGTGTTGTTGTGCCCGGAGGGCGGCACGAAGTCGAATTGAGCTACCACCCCTGGGCATGGTGAGAGGGTCGCATCAACCGTCCTCCCCAATTCCCTCCACTGTCCAGCCCGTCAGCGCCTCGTTGAAGGCCTTCTCTTCAGATGTCCAGCGCCTTCGGCCCCATCCCATTTCCCGCCTGATGATTGGCTCGAGGATTGGGAGCATCTCCCGGGCTGTGGCGGGATCCCACAGGCCTAAGCGCACTCTCCGAAGCAGAAAATCATCGAGGTGGAGAACGCCGCCCCAGCGAAGGTGGGCGCGCACCTCGGCCGGACAGAGGTCGGGTGTGCCATCGAATGGCTGAAGGTCCCGCCGGGTACGGGTCAACAGCGGTGTGTGCCAGGCCAGTGCGCCCAGGCGTCGTGCCATGCCGGCGGCGATCCCCGGTTCAAGGCCATCCACCGCATCGAGGCGCGCACCAAGATCCGGAGGACAGAGTCCGGCCAACGGCGTGCCCTTGGTGGCGCAGGGCGAAACTGAGCGGGTCTGTTCTTCCGGCATGAGGTTGAGGACGGCATCGACGGCCTCTTCGGCCGTTGAGCGCCAAGTGGTCAATTTGCCCCCAGAGACCGACAAGAGCCCCTGTTCCTCCCAGATGTCTTCCTCGCGGCTTGCCTCGGACGGGTTTTCTGCATAGGTGTCGAGGATGGGCCTCAAGCCCGCGAAAGCCCCCAACGGTTTGAGAGACTCAGCTGGAACAGAGGGAAAGGCAGCCCGAACCGCTCTCATGAGGTAATCCACCTCCGGGCGGCTGGGACGGGGGTCATCCAGATCGCCCGTATGAAAGAGGTCGGTCGTGCCCAGCAACAGGCCTTCGGGATGGGGGATCAGGAAGACCGGCCGGCCGTCATCCGGCGCCGGGAAGGTCACGCCCGCCTCCAGTGGGATGCTCCGGCGGGGCAGGATCAGGTGGGAACCACGAGAAGGGCGGAGCCGGGCGCCTTCAAGGCCCAGGCGAAAGCGGACGACATCTGTCCAAACGCCGGCCGCGTTGATGACAACTCGGGCTTCGAGGGGCACGACCCGATCGTTCTCCAAATCCCTGACCAGTAGACCCGTGATCCGTCCCTCTGTGTTTCTCATGGCATCTTCGACTTCAGCTCGTGGGAGAACGGCGGCTCCGTACGCGTGGGCAGTAGCAGCGACGGCCAACGTCAAGCGGGCATCGTCGGCCACGCCGTCGGTGTAGGCAAGGGCCCGATCCAGCTCGTCGGTCCTCAGGCCCGGTGCCAACTCGGCAATTTCTTTTCGAGTCAGCTGCCTGTGTTTCTCGGGCCGCCCGGTCAGGCGGTCGTACATCCAGAGGCCGAGGTCGACCTGCCAGCCGGGCGTCCGGTCACCCTCATAGGCAGGATAGACGCAGTTGATCGAGCGGACGAGATGGGGGTCCAGGGTCAACATGCGGTCCCGTTCCCGGCAGGCCAGGCGCGTAATGCGGAACTGCATCTGTTTGAGGTAACGAAGACCGCCATGAATCAGTTTGGAGGACCGTGAGGACGTGCCGGACGCGATGTCACCTCGTTCGAGCAAAACGGTCTTCAGGCCACGTTGGGCCGCATCGAGGGCGATACCGCATCCGGTGATGCCGCCGCCGATGATGGCGACATCAACGTGGTCGTCGAGCATTTTCAGGGAATTATCGCGCCATCCAGGGTGAAACATGGAGGTCCCTTCGGGAAGCTGTCAGCTGTCAGCCATCAGCCAAAACGGGTAGGCACGGGGGCCTACCCCTACCGATTATCCTGTAGGGGCGGCCCCCCTGGCCGCCCGTGGTGTACTTCGATGTTGGACGTTGGTATTCACTCCATCAACCGATCGGTTGGGTCCAGCAGGACGTGGGGATTGAGCATGCGCTCGGGGTCCATTCGCAGGGCGGCATCGCCCAGAATTTTCATCCCCAATTCTCCAGCTTCGTTTCTGAGCCATGGGGCATGCCAGACGCCGACGCCGTGATGATGGGTGATGGTCGCTTCCGAGCGAACCAACGCATCGGAGGCCGCTCGTTTGAGCCGTGCCCATCGTTTGATTGTCGCCTCGGGATCGGATGTGTTCCGAAAGAAGAATGTGAAATAGAGGGATGTCCCGTCGATATAGGGGTGCGAGACGTGGCAGAGCACGGCAGTTCGCTCTCCCTCGTCCTCCAGGGCGGTTTCAAGCGCCCGCCGGACCTCGGTACGGCATAGTGCTGCCCGGGACCATGGGACTGCAGTCTCCAGTGTGTCGGTAGCCCAACCCCGATCCATCAGAGCCTCTCTGAGATAGGGGTGACGGAATCGGTCCCGCTGCCAGTGACGCCCAGGGCCTCGACCCAGAGACACTGCCCGGCGGGATCTGAGGATGTTTCGGGCACCCTCCAGGGCGTCGGCGACCTCGAGTTCGGAGCCGGAAGTCCCAACCAGAATCAGGCAGGCCTGATCCTTGATGCCGCGGAAACGGAGGTACCTTTGAGCCAGTGAGGCAAAGCGCGAGGCCCCGAGGCCGATCGTCATGGCAACCTCGGTTTCCGGGGGATCGGACAGGCGCAGCATGCAAAGGGGTAGCCCACTCCACATCAGGGCTCGAATGCCGTCCAGTCCTCGCTCCAAATCGGGCACGAGGCATGCATGGACGGCGGTTTGTTCAGGTTTTTGTCGTGTCCTGAGTGTTGCCTCCGTGATGATGCCAAGCCGTCCTTCGCTGCCCATCACCAGATGCCGAAGATCCGGGCCCGCGGCCGAACCGGGCAGGGCCGGCAGCCGCCAACGGCCGGCCGGCGCGACCACATCCATCCCGGCAACCAGGTCCTCGATACGGCCGTAGCCCAGGCTTTCCTGCCCGGATGACCGGGTGGCGGCCCAGCCACCAACTGTGGCCAGTTCCCAGCTCTGGGGGAAATGGCCCAGAGTGAACCCGTGCTCGGCCAAGGCGGACTCCACCTGGGGGCCGGTTGTGCCCGGTCCGAAAACCGCAAGTCCTGAGATCGAATCGAAATCGATCAGACCCGACATCCGTTCCAAATCGAGCGAGATGATCGGTTGGTCGCCGGAGAGTATGTTGACACCTCCGGTGACTGAAGTGCCTCCGCCCCATGGAACGATGCGAACGCCGCTACCCTTGCATGCGTCCAGAATTCCGATGACCTCATCGGCATCAGAAGGGCGGACAACGGCGTCCGGCAGAGCAGAGACGGTTCCTGACCGTACCCGGATGATGTCGATCAAACCCTGGCCCCGGGCATGAAAGAGCCGGTCCCGATCTTCGGTGCAGACCTCGCCGGGCAATGACGGGAGAGTTTGAGGACGTATTTTGGGAATCTTGAGATCGGTATCGCCAAGGGCAGGGCCCGGAGGGCCCACGTTTTCTGTAAGCCATTGAATCAACTGGGGAGAAGGTTCGAAGGTCTCACTTTCGAAACCCCAACCCCCGAGCCGACGAGTCTTTGTGTTCATGAGATCTGATTATAGTCACTATTACTCACGAGAGGGCCGGGAAGGCATCGATTCCGATGAACCCCCGAGCCAAACGTGTTAGTTTGGCGTTGAAAGAGATGAGACATCTGCCGTGATCTCAATCAAATGCTGGCCCCAGGGTCGTTTCCTTCGCAAGGGAGAACAGGCTTTGAAAAGATGGCTGGTCATATCGGTTATTGTGTTCGCCGGATGCGGTTCGCCCACTCCGGGATTGTGGCGGCAATGGGAGGCCGATTGGACCTTTCTGAGGGTTGAACATGAGTGGGTGAGGGGCGTGGAACTTGGGTCCGCTCGTTCTCTCAAGATCGAGCAACGAGGCGTCCGTTTTCGTGCGCGGGTCCTCAATTCAGGCGACCATGCTGGAGATCTTGTCGTAACTGGATCGGGTTTTCATCAGAAGTGGAGCGTACCGGCCGGGAGTTCTCTCGATGTCGAATCCTCGGCCCTGTCCCGAGGTCACTACCGGATTGAAGGTCCAATCGACTTGATTCTGGGTGAACCTCGACTCGTGGTAGAGGACCCCCAAGCACGCCTCCTGGTATTCGTCGTTGTCGACACCCTGAGGGCACAAGCGGTCAATCCAGAGACAACCCCCAAGATCCTTGAGGCCCTTGAGGGAGCACGGGATTTCAAAGACACAACCGCCAATTCGCCATGGACCTTGCCTTCGATGGCATCGATGTTCACCAGTCGCCCCGTATTTGAATTGACGACGCCCACCGGTGATTTGATCGGCATCCCTGAGGGCGTTGACACCTGGGCGAAAGCTCTTCGGAATGGGGGATTCTCCGGATGTGGCATCGTGGCAAATTACACAGTCCACGTACAAAACGGTTACGCTCAGGGTTTTGACGCCTACCTGGTCCCGGACCTCATTCCCGAGGAGGGCGGGCTTCCCGATGCCACCTGGGTTGTGGATCATGCACAGCGGTGGATTGAGGCCCACAAGGGGGAGAACGCCTTTGTGTATCTCCACCTGATGGACCCCCACGAACCCTACCGGGATCACATAAAGGGCCTTCCGGCGCCAGATCTTTTTGGGTTGGCCCACCGGAATAGAGAGGCAACACCGGAAGAGGCCGAGCGTTTGCGCATGTTGTACCAGGGAGAGGTCAGACACGTTGATGACGTGATGGGACCCTTCCTCGAAGAGCTTTCCGATGATGCGGTCGTCGTATTTACTGCAGACCACGGTGAGGCCCTGGGGGAACACGGATTTTGGGCCCACGGATTTACGCTGTTCGAGCCGGTTGTTCGGGTACCTCTGCTGATCAGAAGCCCCGGATTGGAGGGTGGCGATGATCCGAGACAGACTCAGCTCCTCGATCTTGCACCAACGGTCCTTGATCTTCTTGGATTTCCAGCCCCGTCAACAATGAAGGGTGTCTCGTTGCTACGGGGAGGATCAACAACGGCGACGATCTCGGCAACATTCTCGCCTGGACCTATGAGATGGATGTGGCGGCAAGGCGCGACCAAGGTTGTCGTTCGAACAGCCGATCAACCCCTTGTTGCAGAGGGTTTTCGGAAAGCCGTCGAAGAAGGAAGCCCCGCGCCGGAGGGCGTTTTCTGTTACGACCTTGACGTGGATCCTGGGGAGCTCCACCCAGGTCCGGTTCCGGACGACATCCTACCTTCCGTCATCAGGGATTTTGCTCTCTCCGCCGGTCGATTGGTTCCGGGGCTCCAAGTGTTTTCTATCGGTTCGAAATCAGGTTCGAAAATCGAATTGAGTCTCCCAGGGATACGAGACTTTCACCAGGTCTGGTCCGTTGCCCCGGTTTCCGCCTCCTGGTCCCAGTCGACGGTGACAATCGAGGCTGAAAAATCCGAGTTCATGACCCTGGTTGCCATCAGCGGTAGTGGGAGTCCAGCCGACGTCGTTGTCAGTCAAGCGAATCCCCCGTGGCGAGGGCCTCAGTCCAGTGGGACAGATTTGCCGGCAGAGTTGATGTCCAGCCAGGGATTTGACGCTTCGGGGACCTATGTGTGGTGGAATCCGGGGCACGACATTGTGGTCGGTTACCACGATGAGACAATGGAGAAACTCCGAGCTCTCGGTTATATCCAATAGGCTCCCTTCTCAGGAGGCTTCCAAAAACCCATCATGAAATACCGCAATGCGGCAAAAATGCCGCATTGCGGTATAATCAATGTATGACGAATCCCGTCACCTTCTGCGAGCCGCTGGTCTTGACCGCCTATCACGAGGCGGGACACGCGGTGATGGCCCATCTGTGCGGCCAGATCGTGACGACCGTGGAGATCGTCGGTGACGAGGAACACACGGGCAGCGTCTCCAGTCTTCGTTTTCTTGAGGAACCCCGATGGGGACTGGACGAGCAGATGCCGTCAGCCGCGATCGAGGCCCGGATCCTGTGCCTGGTTGCCGGCATCGCCGCCGAGAATATCGTCACTGGGGACAATTCGTGGCGGGAGCCTGAGGACGACCTTGATGAGGCCGTGCGTTTGGGCCTGCGGGTCGTGAGATCCTGTGATCAGGTTTTGCCCCTGCTGGAAGAGGGCCGGGACCACGCCGTCGACCTGTTGCGGCGCCACTGGAACGCGGTCGAGGTACTGGCGGGAACGCTCCTGATCCACCGGCGTCTCACAAGAGATCAGATGTGGCGGGTGATAGCAGCCTATCTCGAGCCGGAACTCGCCTTGCCCGACCGGGTCGCCTGATCCGCCACGAACACAATTGAACCGCAGAGACGCAGAGAACGCAGAGGTAGCGCAAAGAAGAGAAAAAAATGACCCTAGTGCTCTTTGTGTCTTTGTGGTTTGATTGTTTGAGTTGGCCTCAAAGTGGTCGTCGGGGTGGGAGGATGACATTGGCTACCAGCAGTCCGGTGACCAGGGCCGAGGCGACGACCGCTGCGGTGACGGCGGTTTCGATGCCCAGCAGGGTCTCGTGTTCCAGCAGGGACATCAGGGAGCGGTAGCCGACGGCGCCGGGAACCAGGAGCATGATGCCCGGCACCGAAACAACGGCCGCCGGTCGCCTCAAGAACCGGGCGAAGGCGTTGCCGGCTATGCCGACCAGGGCGCCACCGACGAAGGTACCCAACTCCGGTCCCAGGAACTGCCCGCCGAGGCGCGCGCCGTAGAAGCCGATCAGACCGGCCGCGGTGATCCAGGGTGTGTCGCGGGGATGGGCGCGAAAGAGAACCACCAGTGCGAAGGCAACGGCAACGATTGCTAGAGGTTCGCTCCAGGAAGGCAACCCAACTGAGTCCACGGCCTGGGGAAGGGGAAGGAAAACCGCCGTCCGCGAACCCAGGGAGACGCCGAAGCCAATCAGGAAGAAGGTCATGATCGCACCGGTCAAACGTGCGGTGCCCGACGCCAAATTCTGGGTTGCCAACTCCGCCATGGCAGTCGTCAACGTCAACCCGGGAACCAGGATGATCAGCCCGGAAAGTGTGACGACCTGAGCCGAACAGCCGAAAAAGGACGCTGCCACCGCAGCGGTGATGGAGATGACCAGGGCTGCAAAGACCTCGAAGACCCTCCGGGCGTCCGGCCACCGAACGACGAGGATCTCCAGCAATCCCAGTGCGAGCCCGGCAACACCTGCGGCAATGAGGTCAGGGGCTTCGCCGCCGAAGAACCGGGCCGCTCCGGCGGAGGCGACGGCGAAGGCGAGAATCATGGTCAGGGGACCCCAGCGATCCGGGCCCGCCATCACCTCGCGAACCTGTTTCTCAGCCGCTTCCAGGGTCAAACGACCGTTGGCGACGGCGTCGGCTAGGCGATCGAGACGACTGAGTTTCTCGAGGTTGTGACCGCCCGGAGACACACGTTCCAGTGCAGTTCTCTTGTGTTTCCCGGTACCGATGCGGGCGAAGATCGCAGTCGGCATGACAAAAAAATCGCCCTCGATGCCCAGCCGATCACACAGGCGCCCCAAGGCGTCCTCAAGCCGGTGAGCAGGGCTGCCGAACTGATGGAGACCTCGGGCCAGGCGAAGGAGAAAGGCCTCAGCGGCGAGTGGGGAGGGTTCGTTCATCGAGGCAGTGTATACCGGGACAGGAAACTGGAAAATGGAAACTGGAAACCGTTGATCGAAATCGCTATTGCTATCGCTATCGAAAACTGTGTCCTCAGATGAGGGGGATCCCGATTTCGATTTCGATTTCGATCAAGACGAGATCTAAGGGGTGAGGGGTTAGGGTCTCACCCATTCATTGTGTTTTGTCGTGTCTTTGCGTTCCTGTGTTCTTCGCGGACTCTTCGGCCCAGCATTAAACCCTTGACCTGGAACCCAAGTTTCCAGTTTCCAGTTTCCAGTTTCCAGTTTCTGTTCCCCTATTCGTTCCCCGTCGGCCCCTGCCCAGCCGCCCCGGAAAGTGTAGTCTTGGACTGTGAACATCATCATCGGCTTGGGAGGCAACGTCGGCGACGTACGGGCAGCTTTCGAGGGGGCGGTGGGTGCGCTGAGTGAGATCGACGGACTGGAGGTCTGTGGTCGGTCCTCGCTCTACCGTACGACAGCTGTAGGCCCCGACCAGCCTGACTACTTCAATGCCGCGATCATGGTCGCCGTCGAGACGTCAGCCAGAGATCTCCTGGCCCTGTGCCACAGCATCGAGGCGATTGCGGGGAGAGATCGAAAGAACGAGGGCCATTGGGGGCCGCGCGCCCTCGATCTCGATCTTCTGATTTCCGACGCAGTCGTCTGCCGGGGACCGGACCTCGAACTCCCCCACCCCCGCTTCGCCGAGCGGGCGTTTGCCCTCATCCCCGCGGCCGAATTGGCGCCAGAATGGGTCCATCCCCTCGAAGGCCGCACCTTGGGCGCGTTGGCGGGAAAAGCGTC
>DAOWGJ010000292.1 GCA_030637505.1 Holophagae bacterium | reverse complement strand
GTTGTCCCGGGCGGGGACGAGGAAGCGCAGAAGCCGGCCGAGGAGGACCGATGGACCTCCGCGGCGAAAGGCGCCAGGGACGGCGGGGGTGGACTCGAGGTGACTGGAGACCCGGACTTCCTGGTCTATGTCGCTCAGTGTTGCGCGCCGGTTCGGGGCGAAGAGATTGTGGGGTTCGTCACCCGCGGTAAGGGTGTCGCAGTTCATTCTCGATCCTGTCCCAACGTGAAGAATCTGCTGTATCACCCGGAGAGGGAGATCGCCGTCCAGTGGTCCGCAGGTTCCGGCGGTGCCGAGGGCCGGGGTTCCCAGGTCGATTTGGACATGGTGTTCCGGGACGATCCTGCCATGCTGACCTCAATCTCCCATGCCATTTCTGTCGAAGGTTCCGGCATCGTTTCCTGCCATCTTCATACGGAACGAACTGAGGACCGGGGTTGTGCGTCGGTCACAGTCATGGTCGAGGACGCGGTGCATCTTCGTCGGATCATTGACCGGCTTTTATCGTTGAAGGGGATGCAGGAGGTCGAACGGCGGAGTGGGAGAGGGCGATTCCGGGCGGTGGCCGCCTCTCGAGCCTGACCAGAACTCTCTCTCTATAACTCTCCGGCTTCCAAATACGGCCGGCGGGAAAGACGGTAATCTGGATCACACAAGTAGGCTGGTTGATGCACATTTGCTTGATTCTCCGACATTCCTGTGGTATTAAAGCGTGCCCCGATTTTCGGGGCAGAGGAGGACGAACATCATGGCGCAGCGATGCGATATCTGCGGCAAGGGGCCGATGACAGGGAATAAGGTCTCTCACGCCCATAATCTGACCAGACGGCGGTGGCTTCCCAATCTCGAGAGGGTTCGCGCGGTCGTCGACGGCAGCCCAAAATATCTCAAGGCGTGCACCAGGTGCATTCGCTCCGGCAAGGTGATCAAGGCGCCAAGAGCCTGACGGCGCTTGATTTTCCGAAGTCAACTGGTATCAAGAACACCGTGACCATAAAGGTCTGCGGTGTTTTTTGTTGTCTTGTAGGATTTTCGATCGCGGCAGTTTTTCCATCGTCTCGGAGTCGCCGCCATTGACGACGCCGCCCGTTGGTCGAATGGCGGGCGCGACCCACGCTATCCTCCTGGTAGACTTGTGCTTGACAGCACTTGACACCCTTGGTAGCCTCATTTACGTAAGGAATATGGTTCACTTTCGCGAATACACTTGATTGAAGGTGATAAGCCGTGTTTGGAAAGAGAAAGAAACAAATTGTTGCATGTGACGTCGGGTCGTATTCGGTCAAGCTTGTTGAGTTGAAGCCGCTTAAGGGCGGCGAATTTCAACTCCAGCATGCAGCGATCGCAGAGCTGTCGTCCGAGGCGATTGTCGACGGCGCGATCATGGATTCGTCGCTGGTTGTCGAGGCTGTGTCCCGCTTGATCTCCGAGAATGGGGTCAAGAACCAGAATTTTGGAGGGTCACTGTCGGGGCATTCGGTGATCATCAAGAAGATCCAACTCCCCGCGATGAGTCGGGAAGAGTTGGCCGAGTCGATCCAGTGGGAGGCCGAGCAGTACATCCCATTCGACATCACCGATGTCAACCTCGACTATGAGGTTCTGGATGACGGCGCGGGCGGTGACTCGATGGACGTGTTGTTGGTGGCGGTCAAGAACGACCGGATCGCAGACTACACTTCGGTCATCGTCCAGGCGGGCCGGCAGCCGATGCTGGTGGACGTTGATGTCTTCGCCATGCAAAACGCCTACGAGGTCAACTACGGTATCGATTCGGATACTATCGCCCTGGTCAACGTCGGCGCCTCCGTGATGAACATCAGCGTCTTGCACGAAGGGGTTTCGGTGTTCTGGCGTGATGTGGCATTCGGAGGCAACCAGTACACCGAGGCCATTCAGCGGGAGCTCCATATTCCTCGAGAGGATGCTGAACGACTGAAACAGGGCGGTCGGGTTGGGGACCATACCCTGCAAGAGGTCCTCGGGGTGGTCAACAGCGTTTCCGAGGACCTGGCTGCGGAGCTTCAAAAGACCATTGATTTCTTTGTGGCCACCTCCTCGGTGGATCGCGTGGAGCGGGTGGTGCTGGCTGGTGGCGCCGCCAGAACGGTCAACTTGGATGAGGTCATCAAGGGTCGGTTTCAGGTCGATGTTGAGATCATGAACCCGTTCCGGAACATCCGTTACAGCGAGTCGGATTTCGATCCGGACTGGATCAGCCGGCATGCATCGGCCATGACGGTGGCGGTAGGCCTCGCGGTTCGAACGGTCGGAGATTGAGGCGATGATCAAGATCAATCTGGTTTCCGCAGGACCTGAAGCAGCCGCCACAAAAAAGGCAACACCTGAGATCACGCTCGGGGGGCACCAGGGCGACATCATTCTCCTGGTCGCGCTGGGGATCGGTTTGGTGGTCACCGGCGTTCAGTGGTACCTATTGCACAGCACAGTGACGGAATTGACCGGCATCAAAGCCGAGCGGACGATCGAGCGTAACGAATTGCAGAAGTACATCGACAAGGTCGAAGAGCTGGAAGCCAAGCGGGCCGAACTCAAGGCCAAAATCGATACAATCCGGCGGCTCAAGGAAAACCAGAAGGGTCCGGTCAGGATTCTCGATGAAGTTTCCCGGACAATGCCGGACCTGGTGTGGTTGACAGGCCTCACTCTTTCCGGAAACCACCTGTCGCTCAACGGCATGGCCTTGGACGAAAACGCTTTTGCCAATTATGTTGACCACCTTAATGCGTCGCCGTTCTTCAGTGAGCCGACTGTGGTAACCCTCCAGAGGACGCGTGAGGATGCCTTCACTTTCAAGCTGGAGTGCGATTTCACCTATAAACCTATAGGAATTGCTTCGACTGAAGTCGAGGCTGAGGGCTGAGGGGGGCGCCATGGCATTTGATCTCAACGAAAAGCCCTGGTATGTGGCGCTGATCATCGGCCTGATCCTCGGGATCGCCGTGTTCTTCGCGATGCACGTATACGTGTTCAAAGACTTGAAGATTGACATCGAGCGTCTCGAGTCGGATATCTTCGACCTGGAACGAGAGATCGAGAAGGGGCGTCAAGCCAAGGCCGACCTCCCCAAGCTTGAGGAAGACATCCGGGGGTACGAGCTTGAGCTTGACCGGTTGACCAAGATCCTGCCGACTCGCAAGGAGACTCCCGTTCTGATCAAGAGGTTGAAGCAGTTGGTCGAGCGTGGGTTCCTGCGCTTCCAACGGTTCACCCCTGGGGCGTTCGAGGAGCGGGACTATTACTACGAATGGCCGATCAAGGTTGAATTGGACGGCACCTATCACGAACTCGGTCTGTTCTTCGACAGATTGAGCAGTTTTCACCGCATCATCAACGTCAACGAACTGAAGATCACCCCGGCGAAGAGGGTCAAGGGCGGTAGTCCCTACACAATTCACGCGTCCTTTACCCAACGGACCTTTATCTACAAGGGCGACGGAGGTGAGTGATGCCGATGCGTAAGATCCTGGTCTGGTGCACCGTCATGGCTTTCGCGGCGTTTCCGGCGATGTTCGGTTTGGCGCAGGACCAAGGCATCGACCTGGTCGAGGAAGCCGGCCAGTTGGCCGCGGAGGAAGAGGTCGACGTTTCGCGGATCGACGATATCCTCCGGGGCGACCAACAGGCGCAAAAGGACGATTTTTTCAGCTATGACCCATCCGGTAGACGTGATCCTTTTCGGTCCCTGTTGGATGGGCTGGATGCACCAGATGAAGAAGAGGGAATGGCCAGGCCACCGGGATTGCCGGGTATGATGATTGAAGAACTCCGGCTGGAGGGGATCATCGAGACCCAAGCGGGCATTCTGGCGTTTGTGGTGGGGAGGGACAACCTGTCCTACATCATTCGGCCCGGTACCAAGCTTTTCAATGGAGAAGTCACAGAGATCCTTTCGGATAGGGTTGTCTTCAGGCAACAGGCCAGCGACCCGAAACAGTTGCGACCTTATGAAGAGGTCGTGCGAGTGCTGGCAGATGACTGAGCGCAGAGGGAATGAAAGAATTGGGGGACGGCATGATGAGTAAGAACGTCCGCATCCTGCTGGTGGCGGTCGGACTCGTGTTGCTGGGATCCGTTTCCGGCGTAACGGCGGCGAGCCCGGTCCCGGAAGTGCGGGATCTTCAGGTCGAAGCCGGAGCCGAGGGCCCGGTAATCCACCTCCGTTCGACGGATGGGTTGGAAACAGTCCACTACTCGCCACAGCCTGGAGTCTGGGTCATCGAAATGCCCGAGATTTCCTGGAGTGACGAATCGGCGGTTGTACATCAGCCCGAACTGGGCATTGACCGGGCTGAACTGTCCCGAGTCGAAGAGTTCGGCAGGAGCCACTCCCGTCTTACGGTGTGGTTGTCGGCGCCCGCCGAGCTGAATCT
Source organism: Holophagae bacterium (assembly GCA_030637505.1). Classification (GTDB taxonomy): domain Bacteria; phylum Acidobacteriota; class Thermoanaerobaculia; order Thermoanaerobaculales; family Sulfomarinibacteraceae; genus DAOWGJ01. Next base: position 357 of record DAOWGJ010000292.1, on the reverse strand, counting down.
TGTCGGGACCTCCGATGGTCTGACCCTTCGCTTTTCGATGTTGGGTTCAGGGCTTGAATCGGTGGGAGTCGAAGTTGAACCGACATCTGAGCCGGCGCAACTGGCATCTCTGCCTCGGGTTGTGACCCGGGCTGAGCCCGCCGCGCAGACGCCTGTGGACCGGGCGCCGGTTGCAGGTCATGCAAGCCTGCTCGCGGTCGAGTGCACTCGTTCCGGCGACGGTGTCATCGTCGAACTCCGGGGCGATCGGGCTCTCGAGGGTCGTTCATTCACCTTGCCGGCTCCTGATCGCTTGGTGATAGACCTTGATGGCGTGATAAACCGGGTCGAGCAGTACGTCTTCCCCGTTGGTTCTCC
>DAOWGJ010000117.1 GCA_030637505.1 Holophagae bacterium | reverse complement strand
GGCCAGGTGTTCTTCGTGCCGAGGCTCGGCCACGGTGGTCTCCACCGAGAGACTCAAGGTCCGAATCCCGGAAGGGATCGATGACGGACGACGAATCAGGGTCGCAGGAAAGGGCGGCGATGGATCTCGAGGCGGACCAGCCGGTGATCTGTTTGTTCGGGTCAGTGTTCGGGAACATCCGTTTTTCAAGCGGGAGGGTGACGACATTCGGTCGACTGTGCCCATTACTTTTCCGGAGGCCTACCGGGGAGCCGAGGTGGTGGTCGGCACGATTCATGGGCCCGTCAGAGCCAAGGTGCCCGCCGGGACCAACTCCGGCCGAACCTTCCGATTGCGGGGTAAGGGGGCCAAGAACATGAAGACTCGGACCTTTGGTGACCACCTCTACACGGTGGAGATCGTCGTGCCCAAGGTGCAGTCTCCGGCTGGAGACGATGCCGCTCGGAAGGTTGGCGAACTCTACAGCGAAGATCCGAGGAAAGGGATCCCTACGGGGCTTTGAGAGGCCAAAGGGGTCAAAGAGGTCGAAGGAATTGGGGCGCTCGTAGGGTGGGCCTTGGCCCACCATCGTCGATTGTCCTCATGAGCGCGTTTCGTTGAGCGCCATGTCATTCGTCTCTCGCATTTGACGTGGCATCTGAACGATTGTTCAACCCCACGCTCCGGTTTTTTGGAGCTTCTTGACTCTCCGAATGAACATCGTTCGTTTGAGTCCTCGGATGTGGTCGATCAGGAGGGTTCCGTTGAGGTGATCGATTTCGTGGCACAGGGCCTGCGCCAAGAGGTCTTCGGCCTCGATCTCTTGCCACTTTCCGGTGGCGTCCTGGGCCCGCACGGTGATGGACTTGGGTCGCTCGAAGGTCGTAAACAATCCAGGGAAGGACAAACAGCCCTCCTCCATTGACACCCGGCCCTCCTGGCCGATGATCTCGGGGTTGGCCAGGACGGTCTTCTGATCGGGGTCTTTACCAACCGAGAGGTCGAGGACCGCGAGTCGGAGATTGACGCCGATCTGCGGCGCCGCGAGGCCGAGGCCGGGAGCAGCCCACGCGGTCTCGAACATCTCTTCGATCAGGGCTTCGAGGTCCTTGTCGAAGGTCTCGACCGGGGCATTGGGCGCCGCCAATCGTGGATCACCCCACAAAATGATCGGGCGTCGCTGCATCAATTGCCGCGCATTTTCTGAATCACGGCCTCGACGGTGGCTTGGGCTCGGGATTCATAGAAATCCTCCAGGACCTCTCGGACGCCCGGGTGTTCGGCGGCGATGCCGTCAACTGCCTTCGTGGTCAGTTCGATGGCGTTGACGACCGACTTGGCCGTGATCGTCGCTGTCCGGGGTTTTCCGGTCAGAAGGGAGACCTCGCCGAAGAAATCACCGGCGCCCAGTTCGGCCAACAGAAGGTGTTCGCCACGCTCGCCTCGTGTGAAAACCTTGACCTCACCGGAGACCAGGAGGAAAAGACTGTGGCCTTCTTCGCCCTCGGTGACGATGATGTCGCCTTCCTGGTAGGAGCGGAGGTTGGTGGAGGCGAGGAGGTCCTCGAGAGCTTCCATCGGGAAGGCGGAGAACAGAGCCGAGGCCTTTCGCTCTTTGTCTTCTGGTGTCGGGGCGCCGGCCTGGCGGTTTTCTGCGCGCCTCTCGGCTTGATCCATGGCCAGGCGTTCCTCCAACGGGAGGTGGCTCTTGGCCTGTTCCTCGATCAGGCGGGCAAGCTCGGAGTGAACTTCTTCCTGTTCGGGGTCGAACTTGAGGACCTTCTTGTACAGCGCGATGGCCTTGGCGAAGAAACCGTCTTTCGCATAGCTCTCCGCGAGTTCCTTATAGAGGGCAATCGCCCTGTCCCTGTCTCCGGCCAGACCGAGGATTTCCGCTTGCCGAAGCAAGAGGTTGAACTGAGAGGGGTTCCTCTTCAGCTCGGAAACGACCGCGGTCAGGGCCTTGTCGTAATCCTTGTTGGCCAGGTATTTGTCCAGGTGCTCGAACCGGGGTTTGTTGAATCCGAACATCAGCCCTCCATTCGGTGTCGTGTTGCGCGCCAGGCCTCCCTGGCATGTTTTTGAATGTCTGGTCCAGATGCGGTCATGAGGAGACCGTCTTTGACGACAGGGAAGCCATCAACGACGACGTGCCTCACATCGCCTGCTGTGGCTCCAAACACCAATCGGGAGGCGGGGTCGCCATCGGGTTGGAGTGACCAGGCGTCGAGGCCGACGACCGTGATGTCGGCAGCCTTTCCGGGTTCCAGTGTTCCGATCCGGTCTGAGAGGTTGAGAGCACGGGCGCCTTCCCTGGTTGCCATCGCCAGCACCGACCAGGCGTCCAGGGCTGTCGGGCCGTGGCGAAGGTTGTGAAGGGTTCCGGCAAGGGCCATTTCGTGGAAGATCGACAGTCGGTTGTTGCACGGCGCGCCGTCAGCGCCCAGACCGACCAAAACCCCGAGATCCAGCAGTCCGGGAATGTCGGCGATGCCGGAGGCCAGTTTCAAATTGGCTCCGGGGCAGTGACAGATCCTGGTTCCGGTTGCGGCCAGGCGCCGCTTTTCTTCGTCGCTGAGGTGGACGCAGTGAGCAAGGGTGACATCGGGGCCGGTCAAGCCGACGCTGTCCAGATAGTCGATGTTGGTCTGACCGAAGAGGCGCCGGACCTCCTCGATTTCGCCGATGTTCTCGGACGCGTGTGTGTGCAGCAGCCAGCCGTTGGCTCGGGCCAATGTGACGCAGTCCTCAAGGAGGCCTTCGGTGCACGACAGCGCAAAGCGAGGCGTTACGGCGTAACCCAGGCGTCCGCCCGCAGCGTCGTGCCACCGCCCGCCCAGGTCCGCCGCCTGGGCGATTGAGGCATCGCGGTCCTCCAGCAGGGCAGGGGGGACGTCCTCCCCGGTGTCCATGTGGGTTTTTCCGGAGATCATTCGGATGCCGAGTTCCTCAGCGACCCGGAAAACGCGGTCGTGGTCATGGGTCGTTCCGAAGTCTAAAACGGTCGTCGTTCCCCCGCAGAGCAGTTCCGCGATGCCAAGTTCGGCGGCGGCTTGGACGCCGTCGCCATCCAGGGCGGCTTCATAGGGCCAGGTTCGGGTTCGAAGCCAGTCCAGGAGGCCCAGTCCGTCGGCTTGATGGCGTAGGAGGGACTGGACGACGTGGACGTGGCACTGGACCAGGCCGGGAATCACCAGGGCGCCGCAGGCGTCGACTGTTTTTCGTGCCCGGACATCGCCTTCCGAATGACGGCGTATTTCGAGAATCTTGCCGCCGTCAACCAGGACGTCACCGGAGAAGTACGCGCCGTTTTTGACCATGGGAACCACGGTCCCCCCCGTGATGGCAAGATCGATCATGCCCCATGCTCACACCGGGGGGTGTGATTAGTCAATGGGCTTTCGAGGACTCTTTCGTCGTTTGGAAGCGTGTGAACTCCTCCAGAACAGCCTCGACGACCTCATCCACCGTGGTGACGACCGTCGGCAGGCTCAAATCCTTCCGATCGGCGTATTGTCTGTCAACAAGATTTCCTTCGACCCACTGCAGAAGCCCCTGCCAATGTCGGCCGTAGAGCAGGAAGGGCGTTGACGGGATATGATCCACCTGGAGAAGCTGCCAGACCATCATCGCCTCCAGCGACGTGCCGATGCCTCCCGGGAATACTACGAAAGCCGAGGACAGCCGAACGAAGTGGTGGAGGCGCGAAAAGAACGTCCGGTGGCGGTATACCCTTTCGACGAACGGGGCCTCAATGCTCCCCTCGACCAGCCGAACCGGGAGATCGCCCGAGGCCGGCGTCGAAAGAAGGCCGTTGGTGGCGCCCTCATTTGCCGCCTGCATCAATCCGGCGCCACCGCCCGTCACGAGATCGCACCCGGCCTCGGACAGGCGCCGGGTCACCTCTTGGACGTCTCGATAGAGTGGGGCTTCGGGAGGGACCCGGGACGATCCAAAGACCGAAACCCTGAAGCGCTCGAGACTTCGCGGTTGCAGGCGCTCCAGCGATTCAACCGTCTCCCACAGTTGGGCGACTGATTGGTCGATGATGCGACACAGGTCGACGGCGCCGGGTTGGTCTTCGGTTCTTTCTCCGTGTGGGTCGGGAGTTCGGTCGTTCATGGTTGGATTCTAGCGTAGCGGGGGCCCGGATGCTGTCATCTGTCGCCGCCGCGGTCGCTGTTCCGGACGCGGACTGCTGTCGCGGTTCACGTCCCGGACGCGGTCATCGGATGCTGCCCCGGTGGTTGCCCCGACCGTCGTTGCTGCCTCAGACTCTGTTATCCAACCCCGGCCTTCTGGCACCCGCAAGCGCGCACCAGCGTCGCCTTTTCTGCGAGCCCGCAGCGAGGTATCAGACGTTATAACATCACGGGCTCGCAGAAAAGACGAGCGGCGGCCTACGGCGTTGACCGAGACTCGATTGCTGGGGCGCTCGCCGCGGGGAGCCCGGTCAGGCATTCTTCGCAGCGCCACCGGTTTCGGGAATACTGCCCGGTGAAGAAGGCCTGACCCCGCACCCCCGTC
>DAOWGJ010000019.1 GCA_030637505.1 Holophagae bacterium | reverse complement strand
TGCCCGGTTGGACACGCCGGCGTGCCAAAACGGAACCGAGGCGCTCGTGGGAGCAATTCGTGGGTCCGCGGCTTCTTGGGGTGCCCCGGTTGGGGGTGCTCGTTGCCACAGGCCCACGAATTGCTGGGGGTTTGAGATTGGGTGGACCCGTTACGGCGCAGGTAGGGTGGGCCTTGGCCCACCATCGGGCGCCTTCATTGGTGGGCCAAGGCCCACCCTACATGCTTCCTCTCTCGTTTTTGTGAATTTTGTGCCTAAACCCCCAGCACCACCATCTTCAACGGCGGTCGGCCGTCGAAAGTGGGAAAGTCGGCCTCGGGTTCGATCAGCTCAATCCCTTTGATCGGTCGTCCGGCCTTGGCCGCCGAGCGCCGCAGTTGATCGAGCCAATCTTCGCGTTCAACCTGGGCGACATTGTTGGTGCACAACAAGCGCCCACCGGGGGCAGTGGCCAGGAGCGCCGGTTTGAAGACGCTGGGATAATCACGGATCAGGTCGACAGTGCCGAAGGGGCTCTTGGCCCAGCGGGGTGGATCGAGGACTACCAGGTCAAACTGGCGCGGCTCAAGGCGGGCGTAGTTGCTGGGGGCAGGAACACCTCGGTGACGACGGAACGTCACCGGCAGCCCGGCCAGTTGGCGCAAGGCCGGGAAGACATCGCTGTGGATGAATGAGATTCCGGTTTTAATACCGTTGAGAGCCGCATTTTCTGAGCCAACGGCCAGCGTCGATTGAGCAAAATCTATATTGACCACCTCGGTGGCGCCGGCATGGGCGGCACACACCCCCAACCCGCAGGTGTAGGCGAAAAGATTCAAGATGCTCAGCCCCTTCGCCTCGTGTTGAATCCAGCGCCGCCCGGCGCGGAGGTCGAGAAAGAGCAACGGATCCTGGCCCCGGTGCCGGCCACGGATACGATAAAGAACCCCCAGTTCACGGCAAGTCGATTCATTGACTGCCTCTGCCGGGTCACCCAAGGCGACGGTCTGAGCGCCTTTGCCACTGCGATCCACATAGAAGCCTGTCAGCGGCTCTTCGAACTGTGATCCGAGCTGTGCGTCGACCTCGGTTTGGATCTGCGCCGGCTGCCTGGCATTCAGGGTGTGATGGAAGGCCTGAATCATCAAGTGCGGGCCGTATCGGTCGACAGTGACTCCGGGCAAACCCTCGGCGGCGCCGTGAAAAAGCCGATAGCAGTCGCTGCCCTCCCCGTGCCACTGCGCCAACAACGGCAGACGTCGCTCGAGCGCACGGTTCAGCAGGGTAGGCAGATCAACATCAGACATCGTCAGATAGAGACCGCATGCACCAGATTGGTCGTGCCGGTCTCGGCTATCGGCAAACCGGCGGTGACGACGATCGAGTCGCCGGGGCTGGCGAGATCATGTTTGAGGCACCAGTCGCGCGCCTGGGTGATCAAATCATCGGCGCCGGTGAATGTCTCCGTCAGGGCCGGGATGACGCCCCGAGACAGGGACAACTGACGCATGACGCTGTCGCTGGTCGTCAGGCCTACGATCGGCGGGCCGGGCCGGTAGCGGGCCAAGAGCCGGGCCGTACTGCCCGAGGTGGTGGTGGCAACGATCGCGACGGCGTCGATCTCGAAAGCCAGGATGCAGGCCGCCCGAGCGATGGCCGCCGAGACCCCGCGGATCGATTCCGGCGTTGCTTCTCTGAAATGTGCCCGTGGGTCGATCGTCGCCTCTGCGGCTCTGGTGACCCGGTCCAGGACCTCGACTGCTTCGACCGGATAGCGGCCGACGGCACTTTCTTCCGACAGCATGACGGCGTCGGTGCCGTCGAGCACGGCGTTGGCGACATCCGAAGCCTCGGCCCGGGTCGGACGTGGATTGTCCACCATCGATCGCAGCATCTGGGTGGCGGTGATCACCGGCTTGGCAGCCATCTGTGCGGCCCGGATGATCTCCTTTTGGATCATAGGCACCTCTTCGACGGGCATCTCGACTCCGAGATCACCCCGGGCGACCATGACGGCGTCCACCCGCTCCAATATTCGGTCGAGACGATCGACCGCCTGGGGTTTTTCGATTTTGGCTACGATCAAAGGCTGTGGACCGTCCTGCCGGTTGAGGACCTCCCTCACCGGCTCAATATCGTCCTCATGCCGCACAAAACTCAGGGCCACGAGATCGATCCCCGCAGCGCACCCGAACAGCAGGTCCTCGCGGTCCTTTTCGGTGAAAGAGGGGATCCGCAGTTCCGAGCGCGGCAGGTTGACGCCCTTGCGGCTTGAGATGGGGCCGCCGACGACGACCCGGCAATGAACTCGCCCATCCCCCACATCGGTAGCTTCGAGTTCCACCAGGCCGTCGGCAAGGAGAATGCGATCCCCGGCGTTGACATCCTCGGCAAGCCAACGGTAGGTGACGGGGAGTGCGCCCGGGAGGTCGGAGGTGCCTGCAGTCAGAGTGATTTCTTGATGAGGTTCGAGCGTCATCGTGCCCCCGGGCACCTCGCCGAGACGGATCTTGGGCCCCTGGAGGTCCTGGAGGATGGCGATCGGGCGACCAAGAGATGCCGCGATTCTCCGGATCTTCTCAATCGACTTTCCATGACCCTCGTGGTCACCGTGGGAGAAGTTGAGGCGGATGACGTCGGTCCCTGCGTTGATCAGGTCTCGGATACCGGCCTCAGTGTCGGTCGCCGGGCCCAGCGTGCAGACGATTTTTGTCTTTCTCATGAGGTGGATCTTACAGGTTTTGAGCCGTCCGAGGATCTCGAGGGTCGAAAGAAGAACAGGAAACGCAAAGGCGCAAAGGACGCAAAGAGAAACACAGAAGAAGAAGGATAGGAATAAGGACGGCGACCAAATCTAAGAGCTCCCCTCTCCAACGGTGCGGACAACGTCAAGGGTGGCAACACGCGGCGAGCGCGTCAGCAGGCGACTCTCGGCCAACGCCGTCAATGCCGAGGTTATTTCCCTCAAGGGGCAATTGCCTTCTTGCTTCGACACTGACCCCCCTTGAGGGAAATGGTCGAGCGGGGGCGCGCTTGCGCGGCCCCGAAGGCCGGAGTCGGAGCACAGGATCTGGGACAGACGACAGCGCCAGGGACCGCGTATTCTCTGCGCCTCTGACAACGCTGCGGTACCGCAGAAAAGGCTACGCCGGTGCGCCAGAGGGGGGCGTGCCGGAAGGCCGGGTTTCTAACGCTGATCTACGAAAATATCCAGAGCCACCCGACTTGGATCGTCCGGGTCGTACTTGACAGGCAGGATTTCACCTGGCTGAATCCGGGGAATCCAGAGGATCGAGATGAGGGCCTTGGTCTCTGCCTCGTATGGCGCAATTCCTTCCGCATGAATCTCGAGAAGAAACCCCACCACCGGGTTGTCGTTGACTCGAACGCCGGTCTCCCAGATCTTGAGAACTCTTCCTGATGCCGGGAGACCATTCTCCCGAACATCTCCCGCGACATCCTCGCCCGTGTAGGAATCGACCATCGAGGAAATGCAACCGACCGATAGACAACCGCCGATTAACACAAAAACCAAAATCGCTTTACATGGAATCATTGATTTCCCCCCACCTCACAGGCCTCAAGGGCACTCCGGATCACCCGCGGCGAGATTCGAAAATCCGACTGAAGGAGGCGCTCGAAAACCGCCGCCGGCGACGCCACCAAACCCCGCCGGTTGGCCATGACGATGACCGCAGCCGTGCCGGCCACCTGGAGACCCATTGCTCCTGCCTCGCGACGGGCCAGCCGATCGTCAAGCAAAATGAGGGTCGGACCATCGTGGTTCTTGGCGGCGAGAATTGTGCTCCACTCTCCGTTGCCTAAATGGGGGGGGCGAACAATGTCGGCAGGGCCTCCCGACGCCTCGCGGTCATGAACCGATCTGTCGAGTACCCGCAACCAGCCGTCGTTCATCGCTTCGGCAATGGCCGGTTCCAACGTGGTCCGACCTCCGAGTTCCATCTCGACCTGGCGGGTCACGGAGACAACTCCGAAAAGCGCACGCAACCAGGACACTCCGTCGACCCGGGTCAGGCCGACGAGCGGACTGGCGTCACTCAGGAGGAGGCGAGCCATTGCTCGAGCGTCTCGACATCCGCCTCAACATCCTGGTCCTCACGGTCGATAGTGATACCCAGCCGCGAAAGATGGCTGATCATCTCGCCGGCGCCAATACCTGCCAGGCGAGCGGCACGGCCCAAGGACAAGGCGCCATCACTGAAAAGCGCCGCAGCCACGGCCAAATTCACCTCGGGTTCGTTGAGTTCGCCACCGACACCGAGGTTGAGAATCCACGCGGTCGGCCGATCCCCCTTCATGACCAGCACCGGGCCCTTGACCGCACTGCGCAAAGCCTCCGACGGGTTGTTTTTCAGCTGGCGGACATTGACGGTATCCATAGGTACCTCCTGTAGGAACATAGCATAGGTAACGCAAAAACCCAAGAACGCCCGACCTGACTCCCCGCGGGGGGCACGTCAGCAATCGAGTCTCGGCCGACGGTGGAGGCCGCCGCTCGTCTTTTCTGCGGGGCCACGGAACCCATGCGCCTGATGTCCCGCTGTGGTCCCCGCAGAAAAGACGACGCCGGTGCGCCCGCAGCCCACGCTACCCGCTTTCGCG
>DAOWGJ010000375.1 GCA_030637505.1 Holophagae bacterium | reverse complement strand
GCATTTGAGACGCTGTACTCCCCGTACGGGCCGAGGATGCAACGAAAAAGGGCCTTCACGACACCCGAAAGCCGCCGGTGATTCAATGCCCTACACCCTCCTAGACAGAGCCGGGCTGAGCCACGCCAGCGGTCAAATCCTCGGCGAATCGGCGACCGGCCTCAGTCAGGTGGAGAACGCCACCCTTGTCGACCGTCATGCCTCGGGCGACAATGAAAGCAACGGCCCTGCCGACAGCCGGCTCCGACCATCCCAGGTGGACATTGAGATTCGACACGGCGCACTCCACGTCTTCCCTCTCGGTTCCCTCGTGGTGAAGCAGGTGCACCGCCAGCAATCGGGCGGCAAACTCCACGCGCTGAGCCGAGCGGCGTCGGAATTGGGAAACCAGGCCGCGCTCTGGGCCAAAGGTAAAAGCGCCCGCAAAGATCAGGCCACAGACAACCGCCATCGAGCCGGCAATGGAGACATCCAGCCATCGGGCCAGGCCATAACCCCCGACGGCGCCCAACGCCGCCAAAACCGCAGACACCACCAGCATCGGCCTGAAGTTCTCAACCAACAAATAGGCCGCAGCCGGCGGGGCGATCATCAGGGCAACGACCAGAATCGAGCCGGCCGCACTGAAGGCGCCGACCGCCGTCACCGAGACCGCCGTCATCAAGAGGTAGTGGAGCACGACCGGGGAAAACCCCAACACCGCCGCCAGAGCCGGATCCAAGGTAGCCAGTTTCAATTCCTTGCTGACGACGACGATCAGGGCCAGATTGAGAAGGAGAATGCCGCTCATCATCCACAGCGCAACCGGCCCCAGGTCCGCCCCGCCGACAACGAAGCGGTCAAAGGGTGCGAAGGCCAGCTCTCCCAACAGGACAGAGTCGGTGTCCAAATGCACTTTCCCGGCCCACCGGGTCACCAACACGACACCCAGGCTGAAGAAGGCGGGGAAGACCAGGCCGGTCGCCGCATCTTCGGCCACCAGGCGAGTCCGATGCACCGCCTCAATCAGGACCACGGACAGGACGCCGGTCGCCGCAGCGGCCACCACCAGCAGCGGCGAGGTGAGCGATCCCGTCAGAAAGAAGGCGACGACGATACCGGGGAGAATCGCGTGGGTGATCGCATCGCTGACCAGCGCCAACCGACGCAGAACCAGGAAGACCCCCGGCATCGCACAAGCAACCGATGTCACCACGGCGATCAGGAGGATTTCCACTTCCGGATTCATCGAGCGTCCTCCAGGTCCAGGCGAGCCAATGTCCTCGCAGCTTCCCTGCGGCCCAGTTCGGTCGGGGCCCACAAGCCTTCGCCGTCGGCCCCGGCAAGACCCCGCTCGGCCAACGCCGTCAGGGCGCCCTCGACGTCGGTGTCCGGTGGATTCATCGTTCGAAGCACCGAGACCTCATGGCCGTGCTCCGGGTCGTCGGGGTGCTGGAGCGAGAGGGCGTGGAGATGCATGAGAACCGGCTCCTGACGCGGCCTGCGCCGCAGTCGACCCAATTGCAGCCGCCGCCATACGAGACCTCGCTCCGGCGCCATCAGCAACGACATCCCAACCACGCCTGAGAGGATCAGCACGATTGTCGGACCGGTCGGCAACCGCGGCACGACGCTCGAAAGCACAGCGCCGCTGACACCCGCTGCAACACCTATGCCGGCAGCAACCGTGACCATCGATCCCAGCCGCCGCGTCCACTGCCTCGCGGCGGCGCCGGGAGCGACGATCATTGCCGACATCAAGACCACACCGACCGTTTGCAACCCCAACACGATCGTCACGACCAGCAGCGCGGTCACCAGCCCGTCCAACCGTGCCATCGGCAGCCCCATGCTCTCGCCGTAGGCACGATCGAAGGTGAGAACTTTCATCTCTTTCCACGCCAGCATCAGGACCAGCAGTACCACCGCCGCCACCACGGCCATGACGATGACATCCGCCCGCAACAGGGCCGCCGCCTGGCCGAAGAGATAGGTCTCCAGTCCCGCCTGAGCCGCATCCGGCCTCTTCTGGATGACGGTCAACAACACCAGACCCAGACCGAAAAAGACAGACAACACCAGGCCAAGCGCTGCGTCATAGGGCACGCGGCTGCGCTGTACGATCAACCGCACGACCAGCGTGCCCACCCACCCGGTGACAGCTGCCCCTACCAAAATCGGCACCGTCGCCTTGGAGCCCGTAATCAAAAACGCCAGGGCGATGCCAGGCAGGGCGGCGTGAGACAGGGCGTCTCCCAGAAGACTCTGGCGCCTCAAAACCGCAAAGGAGCCCAGGAAACCGCTGACGGCCCCCAACAGGCCGGCCCCGAGGGCCACGACCCTCAAGGTCCAGTCGCCGAAGATTTCCACTCAAACGCTCCCGGCCCGGGCGGCCAGAACCCCCACCCGCCCGCCGAAGGTCAGGCGCAAATTCTCCTCGGTGAATGTCGTCGCCACCGGGCCGGCGGCGATGATGCGCACGTTGAGCAGTGCGACATGGTTGAAATACTCGGCCACCGTCTGCAGATCGTGGTGTACGACGACAACCGTCCGACCGGCGGTCGCCAAATCGTCCAAAACCCTTACGATGGCCCGCTCGGTCGGTGCATCTACCCCCTGAAAGGGCTCGTCCAACAGGTAGATTTCGGCATCCTGTGCCAGGGCCCTCGCCAACAATATGCGCTGCTGCTGCCCACCGGAGAGTTGGGCGATCGGGCGGTGGGCGAAAGACGACATCTCGATCTGCTCCAGGGCCGCCTCGGCGATCGCACGTTCTGAAGGACCCGGCCGCCGGAACCACCCCAACCGGCCGTAGGTCCCCATTGTGACGACGTCCAGCACATCGGTGGGAAAATCCCATTCCAGAGTCGCTCGCTGAGGCACGTAGGCAATCGAGCCACGGACCTCCCGCCCCGGCTTGCCGAAGATCCGCACCGCCCCGGCGACGGGCTCGATCAGGCCCATCACGGCCTTGATCAAGGTGCTCTTTCCGGCGCCGTTGGGCCCGACGATCGCCGTCCGCGTCCCCGGCCCGATCTGGAGGTCCAGGTCCCACAACACCGGAGATCCGGTGTAGGCGACCGTCAGATCCTCGACCTCGACGGCGGGCACAACCGCAGCGTCCATCACCGGTCTCCGCCCAACGCCGCAACGATCGTCTCCACGTTGGCCCGTACCGTGCCGGCGTATGTCGCCGCCGGGCCGCCAGGGCTGCCCAGGGCATCGGAGTAGAGACTTCCACCCCGGGCAACCTCGAAGCCCCGCGCCGCCACCGCCTCCCGCAGGGCCTCAATCGTGCGCGGCGATACTGAGGTCTCGACGAAGACCGCCGAGATCTGCCGTTCGACGATGAAACCGGCCAACTCTTTGACGTCTGCGGCGCCGGCCTCGGACGCCGTACTGACGCCCAGCAGACCGCGAACCTCCAGACCGTAGGCCCTGCCGAAATAGGAGAAGGCGTCATGCGCCGTCACCAGCACCCGCTGTCCGGGCGGAATCGTCGACAGCCGATCGGCGATTTCTTGATCCAGTGCCTTGAGTTCGGCGCCATAGTCTGCGGCTCGCCGTTTGAAATCGGCGGCGTGCTCCGGGTCGATCTCGATAAGACCGTCCCTGACACAATCGACGGCTTCCCTCCACAGGGCAACGTCAAACCACACGTGGGGATCGTGGCCCCCAGCGCCCTGGCTGGAGGTCACAATCAACTGCTCCTCCTCGATGCAGTCGGACACCGCGATAGTGCGAACTCCCCGGCCGTCCATTTGCTCCAGCACCTCACCCATCTTGCCCTCAAGGTGGAGCCCGCTGAAAAAGACGATGTCGGCCCCGGCCATCCGGCGAACGTCGCCGGCTGACGGCTTGTAGACGTGGGGATCGACCCCGGCGCCCATCAGGCTGACGACCTCGACGTCATCACCGCCGACATGAAGCACTGCGTCGGCAACAATCGTCGTCGTCGCCACCGCCATCAGGCGTCCACCCTCGAGGGCCGTGCCCCGATCAACCGCCCCACCACATCCGGCCAGTACGACCAGGATCAATCCTGTACCAATCCTCATCATCCATCCTCCAACATGGCCAACGATACCGGCTCGCGTTGTATTGCAGATCATGACGACATATTAACCCGCACTTCCCAATGTTTTTGAAAGGTTTCCCTTGACAAACGGAAAATAGATGTTAAATTTTTAACATCATGCTAAAAACTTAGCATGACTGTTATTCGAAGAACGAGAGATGGGAGTCGATACATGGCCGCAGATTCCAGCAATTTAAGCCGACGCGAACGGCAGATCATGAACATCGTCTATGAACGCGGAAAGGCGACAGCTGCAGAGGTTCGGGACGCGATGCCGGACCCACCATCAAACTCGGCGGTCAGGACCATGTTGCGGATTCTCGAAGACAAAGGGCACCTGCACCACAAACAGGACGGGCCCCGTTACGTCTTCCTGCCGACCATGCCCCACGAGGAAGCCCGAGGCAAGGCCCTCAATCGAATCGTGCGCACCTTCTTCGACGGTTCCGCCGAGGGCGCCATGGCCGCCCTCCTGGACCTCGAAGGGGGCCGGCTGGACGCCGAAGCCCTGCAACGTCTTTCACGCCTGATCGATCAGGCGGGGAAGGAGGAGTCATGACGGAGATTCTGCCCATGCTCGGCCTTGGGGCCTTGAAGGTATTGATCCTCCTGGCCGCAGCCGCAACTCTGACCCAGCTTCTCGGGCGGCGTCCCGCCAGGCTGCGGGCCGTCGTGTGGGCCGCAGCTCTCGGAGGCGCTCTCTTGATGCCTCTCGCCAGCATGTCCCTGCCGAAAATGGCGGTCCCGCTGCCGACTGTCTTCGACGTTGCGAGGCCCCCACTCCCTGAAGCACATCGATCCCTGACGCCGGAATTCGGAGCATCGGCTGACCAGCTTTCAATTGCACAGCCCACGGTTATGTCAGCGAAACCCGGAACAGCGCCTCAAAAACCCTCCTTCAGCTGGACCTCAGGCCTCCTGGTCCTTTGGGCTTCGGGTGCAATCGCCCTCGTGTTTCACGTGGGTCTCGGTCTGCTGCGCGTCCGCCGCACCCATCGCACCGCCGTTCGATTGACTGATCGACGATGGAATTCACTGCTGGAAAGCGCAGCCCAACGGGTGGGTTGTCGACGCCCCGTGCAACTGCTGATCAGTTCCGACATCGAGGTTCCGGCTACAGTTGGTCTTTTCAAATCGACCCTGCTGATTCCAACGTACGGCCGGGATTGGCCCGAGGACCGCCGCCTTGCCGTGCTCCTTCACGAGTTGGTACACGTGCGACGGCTGGACTGGGCTGTTCGAATTCTGGCCCGGCTGGCCAGAGCCGTCTATTGGTTCATTCCCTTGACATGGTGGGCCGTTCGCCGCCTGGACCTGGAACAGGAACTGGCGTGTGACGAGGAAGTCGTCGCCTTGGGCACTCGCCCGACCGCCTACGCCGATCACCTGCTGGGCATTGCCCGCTCGGCCGTCCTCAACCCCGCACCGGCCCTCCCAGGAATGGCGATGGCCCGTACCCCCGATTTGGAGAAACGCATCATGACTCTTTTGAAGAACACCAGCCACCGCCGGGTCGGCATCGCCGTCCTGATCCCTGCCGTCATCCTGGTCGCCGCCATGGTCTCGGCCCTGGCCGCTGTATCGCCGTCGGTAAGCCCCTCCCAGTCCAGCTCTCCGTCCGAGGCTACCGCGCCGGCCAATCCCGAAATCGAGAAAATTCTTGCGGAAATGAAGGCCGCCGAACGGGAAATCGAACAGCAGGCAGAAAGACTGCAGGCCAAAGAGGTGGCAATCCAGCGGCAGATCGAGCTGATCGAACCAATCGAGATCGACGAAGAGGCCATCGCCCGAATCGAAGAAGCGATGGAGCCCCACCTCGAAAAAATCCGGGAGATCGAAATCGAGATGGAGCCCCTGCATCTCGAAATGGAGAGATTCGAGACGGAACTTCACGAACTCGAACTGCACATCAACGACGGAAATCTTGAAGATGTTCAACGTCAGATTCACGAGCAAATCAGGGAGCACCTCGAAACGATCCACCTGAGCCAGGAGGCCCTCGAACCTCAACTGAAAGCGCTCGAGTTGGTCCACCTGGAAATGGAGGAACTCCACAAACAAATGGAAGAATTTCATCTCGACATGGAACCCCAACACAAGGCGATGGAAGAAATGCACCGTGCGCTCGAACCCCTCCACGAGGAGATGCAACGAATGCACCTCGAGATGGAGCCCTTTCACCAACAGATGGAACAGCTCGGTGAACGACTTGAGAACGCCATCGCCGACGAGGTCGCCGGAAGACTGCAATCGCACCTGGGAACCGCCACCGACCCCGGCGCGCCTTTTGATGAAGCCGCCCGGAGAATCATCGACAGGGCCAGAGTCCGGATTCAACACGACGTCATCGCTGTGACGAGCCCCTTCAGCGAAAACCGGGAGATCCTGCAGGACCTGTTCGCAAGCCACCGCATCGGCACCGAGGACGCATTTGACGATGCCGTCACAGCTGCGGCCGAAGACCTCGAGGGTCTCAGAATTGCGGTGAAGTAGGCTGGGACGCTGGAGAGGACCCTGAACCCCGAGCTCGGCCTTCGGGAGCGCATCGAAATCTGCGGGAATCCAACCGACTGCCGATCGCTCCCGCTCGGCGCATTTCCTCAAGGGGCGACATTTCAAAAATCGGGAGGTCATCGCCCCTTGAGGAAATGACCTCGGCGGCCTACGACTCAGGCCGAGATGCGGTTTTTGGTCGCGGCCACCGAGGGTTGCCCCCCTTGACATTGTCCGAGCCGTCGTTCAAGCCGGGAGGGTACGTCAGGACAATGTCAAGGACGGCACGCCCCGTCCGAGAGGGCGCTCTTGAAACCAGGGCGTCACCCTGACCTCTTCGACCTTTTTTCCTGCGTCCCAGCTTCCCAGCTTCCCGGCGTCCCAGCCATCCAGCTTCCATGCTAAGGTACCCAGCGCAGCCCGACGGCTGCCATTCGTAAGGAGTTCTCATGAAAAATTCGATGTCATTCTCGTTGTGCCTGGTTCTGACCCTTACCGTACTCGCCGGATGCGGGGGCAACACTGCCGATACCGACCTCGCGCCTCCGCAGAACGACGGTTCCACGGCGCCCGCACCTGCGGCCCAGACCATCTCGGGTGAGGTCATGGAGACTATGGATGCCGGCGGCTACACCTACATCCTGGTCGATACCGGGGCCGAACAGATCTGGGCGGCATCCAACCAGTTCGAGGTCGCCGTCGGCGACCGCATGACGGTGCCGATCGAATCGCCGATGGCCGACTTCCGCAGCGAGACTCTCGACCGGTCATTCGACTTGATCTATTTCGCTTCACGGATCGTACCCGAAGGAACTGCCCTCGGCGGCGGGTTGGGCTCTCCGCACGGAGGTGCGATGGGCGAAGGCATGGTAAGCGATCACGCACCGGCGATGGGCGGCCACACGACGGCCGCGGACGCCGGCGTTGATGCGGGGGCGATCGAGACCCCCGAAGGTGGCCTGACGATCGCTTCGATCTGGGCCGACCGAGAGGCCCTGGCCGGCCAGACCGTCGTGGTCAGCGGCAAAGTTGTCAAATACAACGGCGGCATCATGGGCACCAACTGGCTGCACATCCAGGACGGATCCGGGTCCGCCGCCGACGGCACCAATGACCTGACGATCACCTCGGCGACCGCGGTTGCAGTCGGCGACATCGTCACCGTCACCGGCGCGGTGACCTTGAACAAGGATTTCGGCTCCGGCTACCGCTACGCCACCATCATCTTGGATGCCGAGGTCACGACGAAGTAATACGGACAAGCACGGGGCCTGCCCCTCCACATTTCAATTGTATCCGGCTGGGGGCGGCCCCTGTGGCCGCTCGTTGACGAAACGACGAGACGTGGGCCCTGAGAGTAACAATGGTGGGCCAAGGCCCACCCTACGGAGATGCTGTAGGGTGGGCCTTGGCCCACCATTTTCATCCCTCAATTCTTACAATCTTTGAAGGCACACACCCTCGATCACACAGTCGTCACACTGGGGTTTCCGTGCGGGGCAGACCCTCCGTCCGTGAAGGACAACCCGCAGGGAGAAGCCTACCCATTTGTCATCGGGGAGCAACCCCTCCAGATCGCCGGCAATTCGGTCGGGATCGGTTTCATCGCTGAGTCCGAAACGCCGAGCCAGTCGTTTGACGTGGGTATCCACTGCGATTCCCGCAGGGATGTTGAAGGCCTCTCCCAATACGACCTTGGCGGTCTTCCGGCCAACCCCAGGCAGGGCGACCATACCCTCGAGCGTCCGGGGAAGCTCACCACCATGGTCGGCAACCAGCACCCGAGCCCCGTCCCGAAGAGCCCTGGCCTTGTTTCTGAAGAAACCCGTCGAATGGATGACTTCTTCAATCTCGGCTATATCAGCCTGGGTCATCGCCTCCGGTGTCGGCCAGCGCCGAAAGAGTTCAGGCGTCACTCTGTTGACCCGAACGTCCGTGCACTGGGCCGAGAGCACCGTGGCGGCCAGGAGCTGCCAGGGCGAATCAAAGTCCAACTCGCAGCGGGCATCCGGATAGAAAAGATCCAGACGCCGGGCGATCTCGGCCGCGCGCTTCTCCCGGCCTCTCACTCCCTGAAGGTGCTGCCGCCGATGAACTCCCGCAACAGCGAGGTGTGGGGGACCTCATCGGGGAAGACCGGAACCAGCATCGACAATCCCTTGAGCAGCCGGTAGGCCTCGGTGTAGGTTGGACTGGACCTGGGAACCTGCAGCAGGAAGCGCTCGGCAAAGACCTTGAGCACCGCCGGCTCGTACACCAAAGCCGAGTCGAACATGACGTCCGCCTGCTCCTGGAAGGGGAAAATCCACTTGCCTTCGCCCCGGCGAACCCTTTCCCACATGTCCAGGGTCCGCTCGGCGGTGAACCCCCGGAAGAGGTGGTCGCGGACAATCCTCCTGATCAGCCGCGCATCCGAGGTGAAGATCCTGTTGTGGTCGTCGATCGCCAACTGTGAGAGGGCGGAGACGTAAACCCGGAAGATTTGATCCTCCGGAATCGACGAGGTCAGCCGTGGGTTGAGGCCGTGAATGCCTTCGATGACCAGGACCTGACCCTCCTCCAGACACATCGGCACCCACTGCCGCTCCGGCACTCTGAGCCCGGTTACGAAATCAAAGCGGGGCGTTCGAACCTCGCGTCCCTGCATGAGTGCCGAAAGTTGTTTGTGGAACAACTGCAAATCGATGGCCTCGATGCTCTCGAAGTCGGGCTGCCCATCCTCATCCAGCGGGGTTTCGCTGCGATTGACGTAGTAGTTGTCCAGGGAGAGTGCCACCGGCTCTACGCTGTTGACTCTCAGCTGGATGCCCAACCGCTTGGAGAAAGTCGTCTTGCCGGAGGACGACGGACCGGCGATCGTCACCAGTTTGATTTCGGGCAGCCGAGCATAAATCTCATCGGCGATTCGCGAGATCTTCTTCTCGTGGAGACCTTCGGCCACACGCACGACATGTCTGACATCACCGTCGAGGCAGATCCTGTTGAGCTGGCCGACCCGTTGCACACCCAAGAGCTCCTGCCAGTGGCGAGTCTCGACGTAGGTCTTGAACAGCAACTCACGCGGCGTGAACGGCGGCAGATTCTGCCTGTCCGACCGCCGAGGAAAGCGCAGGACCAAGCCGTCACCGAAGGCCCGGAGGCCGAAGGTCGGCAGGCACCCGGTATCCGGGGCGTAGGGTCCGTGGGCGATGTCGACGAAGGTACCGCAGCTGATCGTGTGGACGGTGGAACTCCTGCGAGTGGCCAGCAAGTCCATTTTGTCGTCCCTGCCCTCCCGCCGGAAGTGGTCCTCCAACTCTTCCACAGTGACCGTCCGGCGAAGAAAGGGCCTTGCCTCATCCCTGATCACTCTCATCCTCTCCTCAAGAGCACGAGACATTGTCTTCAAAACGGGAAACTCGCCACGGACCTGATAGTGATAGCAGTTGCCCAGGCTCTGTCCGACGATCAACTCGGCCCCGGGAAACAGTTCGGCGCAGGCCTCATGGAAGAGCAAACAGACGGACCGCTTGTAGACCGACTCCCCCTCCCGGTCCCCAAAATGAGCCAATTCGAGATCCACACGGCCCCGAAGAGGAAAATCCAGCATGACCTTGCGCCTGTTGACCAGTGCAGCCAACACCGTCTCACCAATCTCGCCGTCGATCTCCCTCAGGAACTGATCGACCCGTGTACCGTCCGGCACCGAGTGGTCCTCTCCGCGATATCTCACTCTGACAATCGATTCGTTCATCAATTCTCCTCTCGGGGTCCGGCCGGAAACCGCCGATACCGTCCGTGCGAGCGCCATTGGTCCCTTTCGGCGATCCGAACGGGGCCATGCATTCTAACCCGGCGGGGCCGGAACCCAAAAGGAGCTTGACCCGGCCCTTCCGGGTAGCTATCAGCTATCAGCTGTCAGTCGGAAAGCGTTCTTGATGAGTCCCATTCTTGCTGAGAAGTGACGTTCCGATGCGAAGCAGTCAAACCGAAGGCATTGCAAGCGCCAGCTGGGGATCGACGCCGGGCCGTAGGCCTACCGAGCTGACAGGCTCGGACCCTCGAAGCGGGTACCGTGGGCAAAGAGCTGACAGCTGACAGCACTCAACCCGTGTAGAATGTCGCCATGGGCATCCCAGAGTGGTACACCGGATCCGACCGCAGCGGCGACGTCGCGGAAGGCATCGAGGCCATTATCGCCAAGATGGACGAACACAAGGCCGACCACCGAGACATCAGCCGGCTCCGGGACCTCCAGTCGGTGGAGACTGAGGTCAATTGGCGCTCCTTCCTCCTCAGCCTGATCGGCACGATCCACTATGACCTCAAGGAACCCGATCAGGCGGCCGAAGCGCTGGAAAGCGCCCTTGTGTCCTTCAAACCCTACCTTTCGACATTCGATGAGGTCCTCAGCGTCTACTGCCAGTCATGTTATACGGCGGGAGTGCTCTTCTACGAGCGTGAGCAGTATGCCGTCGCCGCCCCGTACCTCCTCCGCTGCCTCCCCTACCTGCACGAGGTCTACGAGAATGCCTACGTCGGCGACATCTACTCCCTTCTCACCATCTGCCTGAACATGACTGACGACGTCGAGGGTGCGTTGGTCTTTGCCGAGGCGGCGGCCTTCGCCCGCCAGTACGACTGTGAGAGCCTGGAAAACCTGATGATCGCCTATGTCGCCACCGGCGACAACCAGAAGGCTTCCGAGGTTTTCCAGACACTCTCAGAACGCTGCCGACAGTCCGACACCTTCGAGCGCATCCTGGACTTTGCCCGGCAGAATCTGGGTGAGACCGGGGCGGTGAATTAGAAGCTGTCAGCTCTCAGCTTAGCCTCTAATAAAAACCAGGATCACCCGGGCGGGGGTAAACCCCGCCCCTACGGTTTTCATTGTAGGGGAGGGGTTTATCCCCTCCCTCTCCCCAATTGGTTCCCCGCTGGGGTTATCACCGAAACGCAACCACCATGACACTTTGGTTCCGGCCAAGATCTCCGAGACTGTCTTCGATCCGATATACCTGGGCGATTTCCCCAGTGATCTGAGGAGGCTCATAACCCAGCCAGAAGCCCGAGATCGCATCGGATGCGACTCCGAACCGTTTCAGCTCCGATTTGACGGACTCGACGCGCCGAGTCGACAGTCAGACCGAACCCGGTCAGTTCCGGCGTGCCGGCATCGTCGACTATGATCAGGTCCTCATGAATCTGACGGTGCAGAACCCCGGCATCATGGGCAACAGCCAGGGCTTCGACGACCGGGACGTCGCGAAGCCGGTCTCGCCCCGTCCAGACATGCCCGAGCGGCGCCTTTCCGAGGTCATGTCCGATCACATAGTCTGCCACCATTGGAGTCGTCCCCCATGCCAAATCGTTCTGCCGGCTTTTACGCTGACTCCGGGAGGACGGTTACAGGGGGAGGGTTCAGCTGGGAAGCTGATAGCTGATAGCTGATAGCATTTGAACGTTCGCCCACGCTGGTCGCTTCGCGACCTCCACGGCTTCGCCGTGATCGCCCTGCGGGCGATGCGCGATGTCCCCAGCCCATTCCGCCACCGGCGGAATGGGTCCCTACTTCCCAGCCTGCCAGAGGGTCCGCATCAGAATCTTGAGATCCAGGGTGAACGTCCAGTTCTCGATGTAGTAGAGATCGTGGTTCACCCTCTGCCGGATCGAGGTGTCACCGCGAAGCCCGTTGACCTGGGCCCACCCGGTCAGCCCGGCCTTGACCCGGTGACGGGTGTTGTACTCGGGATACCGGGCCCTGAATCGCTCAACGAACTCAGGCTGCTCCGGCCGGGGGCCTACCAGCGACATGTCGCCTTTCAACACGTTGTATAGCTGCGGCAGTTCGTCGAGATTGGTGCGCCTCAGGAAGTTCCCAATGGGTGTGATTCGATCGTCACCGGCTCGAGTCCAGGTACGGTCGTTTTCTGCCGTGATCCGCATCGATCGGAATTTATAGAGTTTGAACGAGCGCCCATCCAGTCCTGTCCGCACTTGCGAGAAAAAGACCGGGCCACCGTCGATCCGCTTGATGCGCCATGCCGCCCAGGGAAATAG
>DAOWGJ010000056.1 GCA_030637505.1 Holophagae bacterium | reverse complement strand
GCTGGGGTTGCGCGTGTCAATCCTGCGCACGCACGGATCAACTGGCCCGGAGCTCGTGCACCTCCTGGAACCCGCCATGGGTGCCGGCACCCTGGGAGTCTTCTCCGACGATCTCGACGACGACGAGCCGCCCCCAGGGCTCGGCCGGGGGAACCTGACCCGACGTGAGCTCGATGTACTGCGCCACCTGGTCATAGGCTACGGCACCGAAGAAATCGCCGACCGGTTGATGATCAGCCCCAACACCGTGCGCAGTCATATCTCCCAATGCCTGCAAAAGCTGGACGCCCACTCCCGAGTGGAGGCCGTCGGCGTCGCCCGACGTCTCGATTTGGTGTGATCTCCGGCATCGGTCCTGATGCATATTGATCAGAAAAGATCATCAATTTGCATTATTGATTCTCACACAGCACCCGGGTCAGCATCGCCCCTATCTCGTGCTCCTCGTCCACCACGTGGTCGGCGCCTGCGGCGTACAAACTGGCGGTGTGGAGCTGGAAACGGGACCGGGCAACCACCAGGATCCCAGGGGAGAGGGTGCGGACCAGTTGAATGATGCGGGCAGCTGCACGGTGGTCGGGAACCGTCACAGCCACAGCGGCCGCACGGCCGACCTTGGCGTGCCGCAGCACCTCGGGGTGGGTGGCGTCGCCGAGGTGGACCTCAAACCCCTCGCTTCGGGCCTGGGCGACCAGCCGCGGGTTGAGTTCGATGACCACGGTCTCTCGCCCTGATCGACGGGCCTCGGTGGCTGCGGCTGCTCCTGCAGGACCGAAGCCGACCACCACCAACCGGTGGGGAGTCAACATGTCCTGCCCGGACTCTCCCGGTGCGGCGGTCGCTGCAGGCAGGGAGACGCGGGCCCCCAAGGCAACGAGAAGCGGGGTGGCGGCCAGGGTCAGGACCAGCGCCGCCACGGCCAGGGCCATGATGTCGGGGGAGAAAAGCCCGAAGATACTGGCCTGCAAAGCCAAGACGTAGGAAAACTCGCCGATCTGGGCGAGACAAATTCCCGCCGCAAACGAAGCCCTACGGGGTGCGCCGAAAACCATCAGGGCAGCTGACGCGGCCAGGGCCTTGAGCACGAGCACGCCTGCGGTGGCGATGGCCACCTGGACCGGGTGCTGGACCACCCAGGCGCCATCGAACAAGAATCCGATTGAGACGAAGAAAAGGGCCAGGAAGATTGCCTTCAGCGCCTCGACGTCGGAGCGCAACTGCATCGCGAACGGAGAGTCGGCCAGCAGCATGCCGGCGAGGAAGCTGCCCAGCGCTGGCGACAGACCAAGGCGGTGGGCGAAGTAGGCAGCGCCGATGGCCGTGACCAGGGCGAGCAGGATTGCGAGTTCACGGTGGGCGAGACTCGAAGTGGCGGCCAGCACCCGAGGCATTACCACCCTCGCCAAGATCATCAAGACCGCGACGAGAACCAGCGTGAGCCCAACAGACGAGCCTATGGCTACCGCAAAAGTAGCCGGCGAGCCGGCCTGCCCCATGGCCGTCACCAGAAGGAGCAGGGGGACCAGGGCCAGGTCCTGGAGGATCAAAACCGACACAGTCAGCCGTCCGTGCACGGTATCGGTCTCGGTTCGCCCACTCAGGGTTCGCAGAACCGAGGCGGTGCTTGACAGGGCCAGCACCGCACCCACAGCCAGGGCGGTACCGGTCGATACACCAAAAGCACTGGAAATCCCATACCCAATCAGGCCTGTAAAAATAATCTGCCCTCCGCCGCCCAGGAGCGGGCCACGGCCCAGGCTGCGAAGCACGCGCCAGGGGAACTCGAGTCCGATGGCAAACAGGAGCAGTGTGACCCCGAGTTCGGTGACCGAATCCAGACCGGGCACGTCCCCCACCAGGTGAAGGCCGTGGGGTCCCAAAAGGGCGCCGGCCACGATGGAGCCGACCGTCGGTCCGAGGCGCAGGCGCGAGGTCACCGACCCCAAGCCAAGGGCTGCGGCCAGGAGGACCAGTCCCTCCGCCAGGGCAGCCCAGCCGGGGGCCTCGTGGGCAGAAAATCCTTCCATGATTGTCTACTGTAGCGTATCAGCGAGGCAGGAAACGGCTGAATCCAGCCTACTTCTTTTCGCGATCCCAACCCCAATTCTCGTAGTATTACCAGCTGGTCATGGAGTTGAGCTTCTTGATTTGGCGGTCCTTGTCAAGCAGGTTGGCCTGGGATCTTCCCTCATTCGCTTTTTGCAGCCGTGAGTGGGCTCCGGCCAGGCCTCAAGGATCTATCGTGCAACATCCTCGACCACTACGGCCGAGTTTGCTGTTGATCACCGCTGCGGCGCATCCAACCCCCGATGAAACGGTGATTGCCCCCGTGGCGCAATTGATCGCGCAGGCACCACATTCCATGCACCGATCACGGTCGACGATTATTGATTTGCGATCCTCGAGAATGAGGACTTCGCGTGGACAGACATCGATGCAGGCGCCACAGCCGACACAGCTTCCCCGGTCCAATTCCAAAGTAACGACATCACGCAGATAGACCAGATTGTCAAATGTCGAACGGCGAGCCAGTCCGCGGATCATGCAAGCCACCTCGAAGCCACAATCAAGCCGATACCGACCACGGTCGCCGCAATCTCCAGAGGAACCCATCGCCCCATTTCGCGCCTGACCCCCGACAGTGAGGTGAAGGTCGAAGAACCGGTGAAGTTCATTCCGAGAAACGCGGCCAGGGCGCTGCCCACCAGCAGCCAGCCCGCGTCCTCGATCCAGGCACCCCAACCCACGGCGGCCAGCGTGGCGCCGACGAAAATAATTCCTGCGCTCCCACCCTTGCACGAAAACGACCGCCCCGGCAACCACGGCAGGAGCAACGGGGTCGCAACAGCACCGGCCACAAGGGCAGAAATAACGGCGGTTGCACCCAGTAACCCATGTGCAGCGACCTCAGCGAGAAAGGCCCCCGAACCGGCAAGATTGGGCAGTACGACAGCCGCCAGAACCAACAGGCCTGACGGTATCAACGCCGGCACCAATTCCATCGGGATCAGGGCCGCACGATCTCTCAAAGGAAACTCTTTGCGGCGCATGGCCGGCGTTGCCTTTGCACCTGCCGCAAGAAAATCGGAGAGGTCATCAATCCTGACCGGTCCCCAAACGACCTTGAACCGGGTGGCTTTGGCGATTTTGTGGGCAGCAATCCCCGGGCCTCCCAGCTGGGGCACAATCAACCTGCGATGGCTGACAATCTCTTTGAGACCGGTCAACTCGATTCGGTGCACCAGCTCATCGGTTCCGAAGCTGCCGTGACCTGCAGCACACCAGACGTTAATGCCATCGGTGTCGAGCACCAACACCCATGCCGCAAGTTCGCCGAGCGAGGAACGAACGCGGTCGAAGGTCATCTTGTAGTTGGCCGTCACGAGCACCGGGGAGTCTGGGTCCGGTTCACCGATGGCATACAGGCCGGGAATCACCGAGTAGTGCATTCGGCCGACGCCCCATCGCGCCATGACCGTACCCCACCGGTCGCTGGCCGCCAGCATTGCAGCCGCGCGAGGAATCCCCCTGCCACCCGCACTCTGGCAACCGATGACAAAATCCTGATCAAAGGGGTCGGCAGCCGCCCGGGCCGCGGTCCGCTTGGCTCAGCCGCCGCCCGGCTGAACGGCCGGATCCGGCGCGTCGGGAAGAGTATCCATCTCTTGAGTATATCAATGGACTCCGCTTCGGATTACCGGGGAGCACCACCCGAAAAAGGAAATTGGGATTGGGGGCCCAGGAACGGGCCGAACCGACTCATGATCCTGGAGATGCCCTCCAGCGCTCCGCTTCTTCCGGCTTGCCCCATCTCGTGTAA
This sequence comes from Holophagae bacterium, assembly GCA_030637505.1. Classification (GTDB taxonomy): domain Bacteria; phylum Acidobacteriota; class Thermoanaerobaculia; order Thermoanaerobaculales; family Sulfomarinibacteraceae; genus DAOWGJ01. The sequence goes on along the minus strand of DAOWGJ010000056.1, from coordinate 3,349 downwards.
AGCTCTGCCACCATCTCGGCCGCCTGTTGGGTGCGCCAGTGCTCGTCACCGAGCTGGGTACTGATCACAGCATGGGCCGGGATCAAAACCTCTTCGGCTTCGGCAAAGCGAGAGAGGCGGCTCAGGCATTCGCCGTATTTCGCTCTCATGACCGCAAGGTTGACATGCCGTTCGGGGTAAATCCCCGCGGCGAGGTCGACCGCCCTTTCGAGGTTGGCCAGGGCTTGAGCCAATCGGCCGGCATCGCTTTGTGTGGAACCCAGGTTGTAGGTCGCGACCGCCACCCACGGATGCTGGTCACCGTAGACCCTGCGGAATCGCTCCAACGCCTGTTCGAACATCGGCTCGGCCCGGTCGTAGCGCCCGCTCCTCATATGCACAGTACCGATATTGTTGAGGCTCTGGGCGATTTCCGGGTGATCCGTGGGCAAAGAAACGAGACGCAGTTCCAGAGCACGCGAGAAACTCTCCTCCGCCTCCTCGTAATGCCCGAGATCCAACTGCGCCGCAGCCAGGGTATCCAGGGCAATGGCAACACCGGCATCATTTCCCAGATCCGCCAAGACGTCGACCGCCTCCCGAAGGTACGGCACGGCCAACTCAGGTTTCTTTTTCAAAAGGTGGCGACCAAAGTTTTGAAGACTGAGGGCGACCCGTACATGGCCTTCACCGTAAACGCTGCGTATTGTCTCGAGACTGTCCCGAAGCAACTCATCAGCCTCTTCGAACTGACCTTTCTCCGACAACACCATGGCCAGCTGACGCAGGGTATCGGCAACGGTCGGGTGCAGCTCTCCATAAACAGCACGCTGCAGCGTGAGTCCCTCCCGAATCCGATCCTCTGCGCTATCGAGGTTCATCCTTTCGAGGTCCAGGGCGCCGAGCTTGATCAGTGCACTGGCCTCGGCCCGAGTTGCCTCTTCGCCGTCAACCGTCCGGGCCGCGACCAGGGCCGACTCGAAAAGCTCTGCTGCCGGCTCGAGCTCACCTCTGATATCGGCAACGTCGGCAAGGTGGCGAGTCGCCTCCGCCCAATCCAAAATAGAGGAAGAACCCGCGGCGGCAAACGTCTCCCGGGCGGTTTCAAAACTCAAGGAGGCGCCGTCCGTGTCACCGCGATCGAGCAGAATGACACCCAGTTGGACCTCAAGCCGGGCCACCTCCGTGGGTTCAATCCGATCCAGACTCCGCAACATCTCCAGCGCCGCCCGAGTCTGTTCCTCGGCCTCGTCATGGCGGCTCAAGGTATGGAACGTTTCGCCAACCACCCGCCGCACCTCGGCCTCGAGCCGCGGCGACCGGTCCCGGGTATCCGCCAAATGCGCCGCGGTTTCCAACGCTTCAACGACTGTGACTTCACGCCCAGCCGGGTGATTCGCCGGGTTGGCCTCGGCCAACATCGAGACCAGAAACTCGTTGACGTCGGCGGCGAGTGCGGCCTGAAGACGGGCCTCACGCTCGGCCCGGGTCGCACGAATCGCCTGGGAGGTGGTCGCCACCACACCACCGAGCAACAACATGATCCCTGCGACGAAACCGGTGACCGCAACTCGGTGGCGTCGCACGAACTTGCGCAACCGGTAGGCAGTGCCCGGCGCCGACGCCAGTACCGGCTCGTCGGCCAGGTAGCGGCGGACATCGGCGGCCAGCTCGGAGGCCGATTGGTAGCGCCGGTCAAGGACCTTGTCGATCGCCTTCATGACGATCCAGTCCAGATCCCCTTTCAGCTTGCGCACCAACACTCGAGAGTCGATACCGCAATCAATACCGCCCTCGTTGACCGAAGACACCCGGGTGCTCGGTTTCGGAGGCTCTTCTTCAAGGAGACTCCGTTGAAGAACCCCGAAACCGCCTGATTTAATGGCTTTTGAGGATAAGGGCAAGCACCCCGACAGCAAGACGTAGAGCAGGACACCCATTGAGTAGATGTCGGTTCGCGTATCGATGTCGAGCACCGACATCTCCGCCTGTTCGGGGCTCATATACTCCGGCGTACCTATCACCTGGCCCAAGATGGTGGGCCGACTGTCATCCACCATCCTGGGATCGGTTGCTTTGGCGATACCAAAGTCGATAATCTTGGGCGCCACCTCGCCGTCTCGGCTTTCAACGAGCACGTTTGACGGTTTGATATCCCGGTGGATGATGCCCTTCTGGTGGGCGTGTTGCAGGGCGTCACAGACCCGGGCAAAGAGCTCGAGCCGTTGATCGATGCTCAGCCGGTTCTCATTGCAGAAGGTGGTGATCGGAGTTCCGCGAACCACCTCCATCACGAAGAACGGCCGCCCGTCGTCAGTCGCCCCGGCATCCAACACCCGGGCGATTCCAGGGTGCTCCATCATCGCCAGGGCTTGGCGCTCCATCTCAAACCGAGCCACGACCTGCTCGGTGTCCATGCCGATTTTAATCAGCTTGAGGGCAACCTGCCGACGGACCGGTTCGGTCTGCTCCGCCAGATAGACCACGCCCATGCCGCCGGAGCCGAGTTTTTCAAGGAGTCGGTAGGGACCGATGATCTCGGGGTCTTTCTTGCCGGATGGAGAGTCGTTATCCGGTTGCCAGAGAACCTCCGGCTTTTCAAGAAAGGCCCCGGCATCACGATCCGCCGCCAACATCTCCTCAACCTCGGCCCGCATCATCGGGTCGGCGTCGCAGGCTTCATCGAGATATGCTGCCCGTTCTCTTTTCCCGAGCGCGCTCGCATGGATGAAGATCTTCTGCATCCGGCGGTATGACTCCTGCTGGTTCACGGTTCTACCTTCGTCTCAGTTCACGATAGAGCCAGGCCCTGGCCATTCGCCAGTCGTCCTTGACCGAACTGATGGAGAGACCCAGCAGGGCAGCAGTCTCGTCGATGGTCAGGCCGGCGAAATACCTCAATTCGACAACCCGGCTCTGACGGGGCTCCAGTTCTTCCAACCGACTCAGGGCCTCGTCAAGGGCGATGAGGTCGACGACGGGCGCCGTCGCCTGCTCCAGACCGAGATCGTCGTTGAGGCAAATGGTCGGCTGGTCACCGCCCCGCCTCTCACTTCGAAACCGGCGTGCGTGATCAACCAGGATCCACCGCATCATCTTGCCCGCGTAGGCAAGGAAATGATCCCGATTTGCCAGTTGGGGCACATCCTGCCTGGCCAGGCGCAGGTAGACCTCGTTGACGATTGCGGTCGGTTGCAGTGTGTGGCCGGCCCGCTCTGAGGCAAAGCGGAGCCGCGCCATTCGTTTGAGGTCCGCAAAGACCATCGGCATCAGGCCCTTGAGAGCCTCGACGTCACCGTCGTTCCAGGCGTGAAGCAACTCGGTCACGCCTCCTACCACTTCGTGCTCGTCAGTCATTGTTGGATCCTCT
>DAOWGJ010000203.1 GCA_030637505.1 Holophagae bacterium | reverse complement strand
TGACTGTCGAGATGCGCCGCTTGAGAAATGAAGATTTGATGGATGCGGCGAACGAAGTACAGGATTCCAGGCGCCGCCTGACTTTGCTCATCAATGAAGCCGAGGAGGCCGTTCGGAGCGGAAAGCCCGAGCGGGAAAGGCCGGATCAACAGCGATTCGTTTACCAGTGGGATTCGTCGGGCGCCGGCTCCGATACGGCCCACCGTCCCGTCACAGGTCCCGGAGGTCACACCTCAACAGCGCCGGCGCCTCCCCGAAAAGGGCGAAAACCTCTGGTGTTGGCCGTTCTCATCGTTGTTCTGGGGGTAGTCCTCGCCGGCCTCTGGCAAAACCGGGCACGTCAGCTGCCGGATTTCTCCACTGGAGACTTCCCTGAAGTTCCCGGGATCGAAAAGGTCATAAACCGATCACCGGTCATTCTCATCATCGTCTCCGAAAGACAATGGGCGGCCGCCGACCGGTTTGAAAAGGAGCAGGCAGTTACCTCCGTCAGAAAAGTGATCGAACCCGCCGGCTACAAGCAGGCGGAGTTTCGCTCCGCGAACTCCCCCAGGCTTGCCTCCTGGAAAGGCGGCAACAACATCGTCATAGAGAAATAGACCAACCATCAAATGAGGAGGTTTGCCGTCTCCTTTCCCTTTTTTTGTGCATTTTCGTGCCTTTTTGTGGCGGCTCTTCTTATGGCTTTTTGCATATGGCTGAACTGAGAGCTGCCAAGCGACCCCGGCCCTGAATCATCATTTTGAGGTCGGACCCCATCCCCTCGGGATCGAGGAGACGCTTGATCTCCTGACGTTCTCGAACGGTCCGCGCATCCATCGGCGCCTCCATCCCCAAATTGAAGGTCTCGACAACCTCCGCCAGCCCTGCCCTGACCAGATACTCGGCCAGAGGCCAGAAACCGATCTCCTTCCACCCCTGTGCCCGGGCTGCCGCACGAAGGTCATCCCAGTTGACGTGCGCCGTGATGTCTTGCTCCCCAGGACTCTCCAGGGGATTCCTGGACAACTGATGACGACGATAGCAGGCCAACGAACCCTGGCCTCGGCCACGGGCATCGTACAGCCTCCGGGCGTCGTATCCGTAATCCAGGGTTAGAATCAAGGCATCCTCACCTGCCCACCGAAGGTGCCGCCGATGGAGATTCTGCATCTTCAGGTTGGCTTCAGCGACCTGGCCCGGTTCCAGCCGCACCCGATGCTCGGAGAAATACGCCGCAACTTCTTCTCGTGCCGGGCGCTGCCTCCACACCAGGGAATCATCGACCACAGCGACCCAGAGTTCGTCCAACCCCTCGTCACCAGCGATGACCCGCTCCACCGGGAGGGCGTCGTACAACTCCGACGCGTGGACCACGACCGGCCCGGAGAGCTGCTCGGCCTGCCTGAGATCAGCAACCACCTCAGCGCCGGCCGGCAATCGCAGCGCCAGACGCCCCTGCATCACGGGAGACCGCTCGACCGCAACACACCTTTCGAGAACCTGTTCCACCCGCCTTCCCAGGGCCTCCGATACGCCCGCCAGAAGGCTCCCGTCACCGGCAGCAAGATCGACAAACGTCACCGGCCCCGCCTCGTCGGCCATCCTGACCAAGAAGTTGGAGAGAACTCTTGAATACCAGTGCGAAGCTGTGGGGGCCGTCAAGAAATCACCCCGCCGCCCATACCGAGGCTCCGTCCCACTGTAATAGCCGTGGTCGGGATCATAGAGGGCCAGCTCCATGAACTCTGCAAAACTGACCTCGCCCCCGCGACTTTCGATGATCGACTCGATCCATCCCATCCTCAGATTGTACGCGGTTTGGAGCTGTCAGCTCTCAGCTCTCAGCTATCAGCTCTCAGCGATCAGCCCGCACAGCCCCCCGGCAATTCCCTGGTGGCAAATTGGATGAGGTCCTCTGTCAGTCGAAGATCATGGTTCTCCCAACCTCCCTGGAGACCCCGCAAGCGCGTGAGCTGATAGCCGATAGCTGACAGCTGAAAGCCATCTTCCTGTTGCCGTGAGGCCGGTATTGTGCTATAAATTCGCCGCTGCTTTCGTAAATGAAGGTGGGCCCTTGGCCCACTTTTTTTTACGGCAGTAGAAGGGCTTTTGATTCAAGAAGATGTCGTTAAATGCTGTCATCACGGAGCAATTGCGGAGCCTCGTCGCGAGCGAGGGGCTGGGGCTTGTCACCACCGAAATGGTGGGGTCGGGCCCGACGTCTATTCTGCGCCTGGTGGTCGATGGTCCCGACGGCGTCACGCTGGATCAATGTTCGTCGATCTCACACCAGGCATCGGCCCTGCTCGACGTCGAGGACCCCGTTGCCCACGGCTACACCCTGGAGGTCTCATCCCCGGGACTCGATCGCAAACTCTACTCGGAAGATGACTTCGAGCATTTTTCGGGACACCGCGTTAACGTCCGTATGGCGCCTTCCTTCCGGCAACACCGCACGGTGACCGGAGAGCTGGAAGGGTATGAGGATGGCATTGTCAGCGTCAAGACCGATACGGGTGATCGGGTTGACCTCCCCTTCGACGAAATCTTCGAGGCACGGCTCGAGATCGATTGGGACCAGATGATGAAGAAAAGGAAGAGCAATCGATGAAGCTGGATATCACAAACCTCGTCAATCAAATGGCGGCAGAACGCGACATCGAGCCACAGATTTTGACCGATGCCGTGGCCGAGGCCATTGCCTCCGCGGCACGGAAACACTACAAGCAGCCTGCGGTCCACACCGAGATCGATCCCGAGACCGGTGAGGTCTTCTGTTGGGCCGTCCGCACCGTGGCCGAACCTACTGAAGAGGCGCCTCTTGAACCCGGCGAGATGACGCTGGACGAAGCTCAGGCGATCGTTACCGACGCAGAGCTTGGGGACGAGATCAAAATTGAGACGCTGGACACCGACCAGTTGGGGCGAATCGCTGCACAATCGGCCCGGCAGGTTCTCTTCCAAAGGGTACGCGAGGCCGAGCGTGCAGTAGTCTTCCGGAACTACTCCGGCCGCATTGGAGAGATGATCAACGGTATCGTCAAGCGGATTGACCGCGGGGCGGTGATCGTCGAGTTGGGCGACACGGAGGGAGTCATCCCCCGCGGCCATCAGGTCCGGCAGGAACGCTACAGCTCAGGTGACCGAATCCGATCTGTCGTCGTCGACGTAACGATGGACGCCGCGAGGCCTCAGGTCGTCATGTCCCGAACAGACCCCCAATTGCTGATCAAGCTCCTCGAGATGGAGGTCCCTGAGATCTACGACGGCACCGTCGTCGTCAAGGAGTGTGTCCGAGAGCCGGGCGAGCGTGCCAAGGTGGCGGTCTTTTCAAAGGACCGGGACATCGATCCGGTCGGCGCCTGCGTCGGGCTCAAGGGGTCCCGCGTCCAGTCGATCACCCGAGAGCTCAAGGGCGAAAAGATCGACATCATCCCGTGGAACTCCGATTTGGTCACCTTCGCTCAAAACGCCCTGGCGCCGGCCAAGATCAACCGAGTTGCGGTTCGTGAAGAGCCCATTCAGGTTCCGGTCTTCGACGACGAAGGCAGCCAGATGGTCAACGAAGAGGGAGAACCCCTGACCGAAGAGGGTACGGAGGTTATCCTGGACGTCATCGTCGGTACCGAACAGCTCTCTTTGACCATCGGTCGGCGAGGCCAGAACGTACGACTGGCCTCTCGTTTGCTCGGAAGCCGAATCGAGATCAAGAGTGAAGAAGCGGTCAAGGACGAGTTGGCTTCGGCCCTTGCCTCTATGCTCCGGGAGATGGAGGGCATCGACGACGTTGTCGAGCCCGAAGCCCCCGAATCGATCGAGAAGCTGGACTACGATCTGATGATTCCCCTAGAAGACATGGAAATGATCTCTGAACGATTACGGGAACGCCTGGAGAGTCACGGAGTCCACACCGCTCAGGACGTCCTGGGCCGAACGCCTGACGAACTGGCCACGATTCCGGGAATCGGACCCGTCACCGCCCAGCGGCTCCAGGACATGGTCCAACAGGCCGTCGATGAAGCGCGAGCCGAGGCCGCTGAGGCGGAGGGAGAATAATGGAGCAGCTGAGAGTCGTCGACCTTGCCCGCACGATGGGCGTTACACCGCGTGAGCTGATTTTCAAGCTCAGGGCGATCGGCGTGACCGTCAGTTCCGAACAGGATGCTCTGGACCTCTCGACCGTTCGGGCCATCATCACGGGAGAAACGCTGACCCGACGCCCCCGAGAGGTGATCCAACGGCGAGAAAAGCAGTTGGAAGAGACCCCGACGGCCTCGGCTCGCGAACGGCTGGCTCGTCGCCGCAAACGCCAGGTCGTCGAGACGGACCACGAGATCCGCGAGGTCATCACCGAGAAAGAAACGGCCGACGCCGCACCCAAACCGGTCCCGGAGGCCGAGACCACCTCAGAGACCATTGCCGAGGTGGAAGCCCCTGCGGAGATTGAGGTTGAAGCTGCCGAGGCCGAAGCCCCCGCCGAAGCCCCCGCCGAAGCCCCCGCCGAGGCCCCGGCCGGCGAGGAGTCTGAAACTCCAGCCGATGTCGAAGCGGCTCCGGCCACGGACCAGGTCGCAGAGCCTGTTCCGGCAGCGGAACCTGGTGAAGAACTGGTCATCAAAGCCGAGCCCGCCGTTTCCGAAGAAGAGTTCACCGCAGTCAGGCCGAAAGACGACGAGACCGGACCCAAACGAGTTCAACCCACTCGAGCCAAAACACCCCTCGAACAGACCCTCCGGAAGCTGTCGCCCGACGAGATCAAGCAGCGTCTCCAGGCTCAAAAAGAGGCCGAGAAACGGCGGAAAGCCGAACGAGCTGAGGGCAGGGTACGGCCCGGGAGCAGCCGGAAGGCCAAGGCGGCCGCGGACGCCAAAGAGATTCGCGACCTGCTCAACAAGTTCGAGGAGCAAAAGGTCAAGGGGCAGGCCGACGGTGCAACCGCTGTTCCTTCCAGGCCTGGACAGCGCCCCGGCCAGCGCCCCGGTCAACGCCCCCCGGGTGCAGGCCAGAGACTGAGCAAAAAGGCTCGGAAACGCCAGCAGAAGCAGGAAGCGGGCCGCAGAGCGGCGCCGGTGCCACGCCCCACTCGTACCGTCGAGTTCCGGGACGGCGTGAAACCCGAGGGTCCGATCATCCTTTCCGAGATGGTGACAGTCCGGGAGTTGGCGGAGAAACTCAACGTAACCGCCAAAGACCTCCTCGCCATGTTGATTCAGCGAGGCATGATGGTCACGACCAATCAGGCTCTGCCCCACGAGTTGGCTGAAGAGATCTGCGCGGAACTCGAGGTGGACGCGATGGTCGCGACAGCAGAAGAGCTGGTGGATTTCGAGCGCGAAGAGGCCATCGAAACCACCGGGCCCATGGAGAGCAGGCCACCGGTCGTCACAGTGATGGGCCACGTCGACCACGGAAAGACCTCACTGCTGGACGCCCTGCGCTCCAGCCGCATCGCCGAGTCCGAAGCCGGCGGCATCACCCAGCATGTCGGCGCGTCGAAGATCAAGACCAAAGATGGCCGTGTCGTCGTTTTCATCGACACACCCGGCCACGAGGCTTTCACCAAGATGCGTGCCCGCGGCGCCCAGGTCACCGACATCGTCATTCTGGTGGTGGCCGCGGACGACGGCGTCATGCCTCAAACCAAGGAAGCTATCAACCACGCCCGGGCGGCCAACGTCCCCCTGATCGTGGCGATGAACAAGATCGACAAGAACAACGCAGCCCCGGACAGGGTCAAGCAGCAACTGTCCGAAGTCGAGATCCTGGTCGAAGACTGGGGCGGCGAGGTGCCGTGCGTCCCAGTGTCAGCCAAGACTCAAGAGGGAATTCCAGAGCTTCTGGATATGATCCTGTTGGTCTCGGAGATGAAGGAACTCAAGGCAGCGACTGAGGGCGCCGCGCGAGGCATTATCCTCGAGGCCCAAAAAGAAAAGGGCCGCGGCATCGTTGCGACAGTAATTGTCCAACACGGCACTCTCAAGATCGGCGAACCCTACTTCTGCGGCTCGACGTGGGGCCGTGTCCGGGCCTTGGCCGACGAGAACGGAAATCGTATCGACGCCGCAGGACCTTCCGATCCGGTCGAGGTCATGGGTTTCGACGCCGTGCCCGAAGCCGGCGATGTCCTCCAGGTGGTCGAGAACGAAGAAAAGGCGCTCGAAGTTGCCTCCTTCCGAAGTCTGAAGCAGCGGGAAGAGAGCTTTGCCTCGCACCGGAAGGTCTCGCTGGAGAACCTTTTCGATCACATCTCGGCCGGCGATCAGAAAGAACTCAACGTCGTCATCAAAGCCGACGTGCAGGGCTCGGTCGAGGTACTTCGAGAGGCGATGGCCGGGCTGGGCACCGACGAGGTCACCATCAACGTGCTCCACGGGTCGGTGGGCGCCGTCACGACCAACGACGTCATGCTGGCGACGGCGTCAAACGCAATCATCATCGGATTCAACGTGCGTCCGGAGAGGACCGCCAAGAATCTGGCCGAGACCGAAAAGGTCGACATCAGGCTCTACACCGTCATCTACAACCTGATCGACGACATCAAGAAGGCGATGGTCGGGCTGCTCGATCCGGAATTCAAGGAAGAGGAGCTGGGACGAGCCGAGGTGCGGGAGGTCTTCAAGGTCCCGAAGGTCGGCTCCATCGCAGGAAGCCACGTCCTCGAGGGCGTTATTCGCCGGGATGCCAAGATCCGCCTCTTGCGCGACAACGTTGTCATCCACGAGGGCTCGATCGGCTCCCTGAGGCGCTTCAAGGACGATGCGTCCGAGGTTCGGCAGGGTTTTGAATGCGGTATCGGCCTCGAGAAATACAATGACATCAAGGGAGGCGACATCATCGAGGCCTTCAAGATGGTCGAGATCGACCGGGAACTCTAGAAATCAAGGGGGAGTTCGCATTCCCTGAGTCGTTGATCTTTATCCAGGAGGCTGGGGATGGACGTCACGCTGTATGTCGGGATCGGGCGACTCGAGCTTCACGTCCCGGAAGCGAGAAATCTCAAGGCCAAAAGGAGCCACACCCGGTCGTTGATCGAACGGATTCGAAGTCGCCACCAGGTCCTGGTCAGCGAAGTCGACCATCAGGATCTCCACCAAAGGGCCGCCTTCGCCATCTGTGCCTTCTCGGTTGACCCGGTGGACGTTGAATCCCGCCTTCGTCGGGTGGAAAAGACCATCGATCAGAACTGGTCGGGAAATATCCTGATGTGGGACGTGGAGGTCATTCAGGTATGATTCGAAGCCGAGAGCAATTAGCAGTTAGCTTTTAGCGGTTAGCCCGGAAAATTTCTTCAAGAACCGTAAAACTGTCTTGCTGACAGCTAACGGCTAATAGCTAACAGCTTTCAAACCATCTTGCGGAGTATCTCGATCGTTTGAGACTCAGGAGGCATCCATGTCCCACCAGGCATTTGATCGAAATCAGCGGCTTGCGTCCGAGATTCGGACCGTGCTGGCTGAGACCTTGACCCGAAAGGTCAATGACCCGAGGCTTGAGGGCGTCGTCATTTCGACCGTACGCCTCAACCGCGACAAGACCCTGGCGAAGATCTACTTTTCGGTCATCGGAGACGAAGAACGCGAGCGACGAGCAGCCGACGGATTCGAAGCAGCTTCACCGTTTTTGCGACGGGAACTGGGCCGGAAGATACGAATGAGGGCCCTGCCGGCCCTGGAATTCTCCAGGGATGACTCCTTCGAATACGGCGACAAGCTCGAACGACTGTTCGATCAACTCCACTCCGACGGCGTCATGCCCCAAGCCCAGGGTCCGGAGGAAGAGTGATGAATCGGACCCACACGACAACGGAAGTCCTCGATCGACTGCGCCGGTGCAGCAAGGTTCTGATCACAGGCCATCGGAATCCCGACGGGGATTGCCTCGGCTCGGCAATCGGCTTCGCGGAGTTGCTCGAGAAGCTCGGGATCGATTCGTTGGTCGTCTTCCGTGACCCCGTGCCTCTTGGACTTCGAGAGCTCCCGGGGGCAGAGGCTGTCACTGTTGCCGAGTCTCTCCCTGAGGATTTCCCTGCCACGTACGATCTGGTCGCGACCATGGAGTGTCCCGGTTTGGACCGCACGGGTTTTGACGATTTGCACAGGGTCCCGATCCTTAACATCGATCACCACAAGGCTAACGACCGCTTTGGCGAAATGAATTTCCTGGACGAGGACTCCCCCGCAGCCGGTGAGATGATCTGGCGCCTGTTCGAAGAAGCACCGGTCAGACCCTCGCCCGAAGCGGCAACCGCTCTCTTCGCGGCTCTGTCGACCGACACGGGAGATTTTCGGTATTCCAACGCGACCGGCAGAGCCTTCCGGACCGCCGCGGAAATGGTCGAGTGGGGGGCCGATCCGACCCTGGTCTCCGAACTGGTGCACGAACGTCGATCTTTGGGTTCGGTGCGTCTGTTGGCCGAGGCCCTCTCTACCCTGGAACTGTACAGCGAAAACCGGGTGGCCCTGATCGAGGTCGGACCGGAGGCCTTCGCACGGGCAGAGGCTCAAGGGGAGGATACCGACCAGATCGTCAACCTTCCCCGATCAATCGCCGGCGTCGATATCGTCGCCTTCCTCAAGAAGGTCGATTCCGGCGCCGTCAGGGTCAGCCTGCGGTCGAGGAATTCGATCGACGTTCGAAGTGTCGCCGTATCCTTCGGTGGCGGAGGTCACACCAACGCCGCCGGCTGCTCGATAGACGGCACCTTGGGCGCAGCCCGTGAAACCCTGCTTCCGAAACTTGAAGGCCTGCTGGAGAGCAACCGATGAGCCGACGGCGACCCTCGCGCTGGCACGGGCTCTTGCCGGTGCACAAAAAGACCGGCCCCACCTCCCACGACATCGTCGATATCGCACGTCGCAGCCTCAAAGAGCGCCGCATCGGCCACACCGGGACCCTGGACCCGATGGCCGAAGGCCTGCTCCTCTTGTGCGTCGGTCGAGCCACCAGACTGCAGCAGTACCTCCTCAAGTGGGACAAGGCCTACCGCGGTCAAGTGCGCCTGGGATGGGCAACGGACACCTACGACGCCGAGGGAGAGCGGGTGGGCGACGCCGTGGAGCCCAAAACCATCACCCCAGAGAAACTGTCTGAACTCGAAGAACGGTTTTCCGGCCGGTTCGACCAGATACCTCCGACCTACTCAGCGAAAAAAGTCGGTGGCAAGAAACTCTACGAGCTGGCCCGAAAGGGAGTGGAGATTGAGATTGAGCCGAAGTCCGTGGAGGTCCACACCCTGCGTCTCCAGCAGGAGGATACCGACAACCTCATTGTCAACGTGGAGACCGAGAGCGGTTTTTACGTCCGGTCGCTGGCCCACGACCTCGGCGCCGAATTGGGCTGGGGGGCTCACCTCAGGCGGCTGGAGCGGACGCGGATCGGCCCTTTCATGCTGGCGGACGCCATCAGCCAGGATGAGCTTGAGAAGGCCCCGGACCCCGAGACCGTCATCGACGGACCGCACTGGGTTCCATTGGCAAAAATCCCTCTGCCTTTCCCTTCGATCGACGTCAACCTGACTGCGGCCTCTCGGTTCATCCATGGGCAAGAAATAGTCGTCCTTCGATCAGGGACAGAGACACTCGAACCCAACGGCCCGATAGCCGTACGCAGCGGGGATGAGTTGCTGGGCATCGGCGAAGTCGCCAGCATCGTCGCTCGGGGCCGGACGATCACCATTCGCCCATCGTTGGTCCTGGCGGAGCAGGGCGGCTGAGGGAAGGAAATAGCCACAAAAAGGAATGGGGATTACCAAGCCCACGGTGACACTGAATCCCTCACCGTCGAGGACGCTGAAGCTGCCCCCGTCTCTGAATCTGCACCTGGCATCTGTCGCTGGAGCTGCCGCTGTCTCCTGATCCTGGTTTCGGACGCGGCCAACCGTCTCGGCCCCTGGATTCCGACCCCGGCCTTCGGGTCCGCTTCGCGCCCCCGTTCGGTGCATTTCCCTCAAGTGGCAGCGTTACGGGAATCCGGAGGGAACCGCCCTTGAGGAAAATGACCTCGGCGGCCTACACCGTTCCTCCGGCACTCGACTGCCGAGGGTGTCGCCGTCGATTGCCACTCATGCCTTTTCTCGCAGCCTTTTCGTCATCGGGAGGTCTGCGCAGAGAGAAAGGCATGAAGGGCACGTCCCGATTCAACGAATTCGGCGCTCGTAGGTTCTCAGGTAGTCGTTGGAAACACCCATAAACATTGCACTGAAAGCCACTTCCTGGTATGGTGCCTGAGCCTCCTCGCCACCGGAGGAACAACGGAGGAATGATGAGTCATTTTGACGCCCAAAAAGAAACGATTATCGGAGATTTCAAGACCCATACTAACGATACCGGATCCCCGGAGGTGCAGATTGCACTGCTGACCAAACGGATCCAGTACCTGACCGAGCACTTCAAAACTTTCAAGAAAGACTACCACTCTCGCCGTGGTCTCCTGATCATGGTGGGACAGCGCCGGCGCCTCTTGGACTAC
>DAOWGJ010000015.1 GCA_030637505.1 Holophagae bacterium | reverse complement strand
TATCAGCATCTCGAACCCTGCCATCGACCGTTACGGCATAGGATGAGTATGTGGAGAGTGAACCGTAACCCCACGAGTTTGTCGAAAGGTGGGCGCCATTTTGGTAACCCCACCGCATCATCAGGTCCTCTGATGATGATCCTCCGTCAAAAATGTTGTTGACGACCAGATTGGCTCCCGGCGCCGAGCCCTTGATCAAATTGAGAGGCGGGTTCTGGTCACCACATCCTGAGGTATTGTTCGGTGACGTCGAAGCGCCTCCTCTTCCCGCGACGGAACCCGCAGTATGCGTTCCATGTCCATTATCTGTGTTGGACATCGCACCGTTGGTCGCGAGAATAATGCCCGCAAGATCCGGATGGTTGAGGTCGGCGCCACTGTCGTTGTGGTCGACGATGACTCCGGTGCCATCCCAACCCAGGTCATTCCAAACAGGCTCAACGTTCATAATGTAATCCTGAACGGCGAGGTTGTTGTGCAACACGCGCTCGTAAACACCTTCGACAAAGGCGACACCACTCAGCATCTCAACGATGTCGAGTATTTCGGGCCCATTGACTTCAAAGACGTTGTCGTGGCCATAAGGCGCCATCACCCTTACTCTCGGAGCGATATGACTGACTTGTTCGAAAACCTCATCCCGATCTCTGTTTGAATAAGGGAACACACGTACGTAGGCGCTCCCCGCAGGCCCCCGCATCAATCCTGGAATATCGCCAGGGCCTCTCTCGCCCGTCGCAATCGGCATGAGATCACTCGATATCTTCGCTTCGACCGGCATCGGGGCCCAACCACGAACAACCTGAAAACCCGACGAGGTTCGGATCGTCGAACAGGAGGCCAAATCCGTGGGTGACGCGAAAACTACAAGCCCGTATGGTGGGGCTCGATCGAGGACCTGCACCCCCGCACTTTCAATCTGTTGAACCCAGAGGGTGTCTAAAGGCCCAACCAAAGCCAAAAGACCGACTTCAGCCGGAGCATCGGCAGAGATCCCTGAAACTGAGGAATAACTCCCCTCCCATGTTCGGTATTGGATCTTCTCCACACCCTCAACCGGAATCATACGAGGGCTCCCGAGGTCACCGCCATCAACAGCCACGGTCAGTTTGACCAGACGATACTCTCCATAATCATGAATGATCGCCCCAATTTCAGTAACACCAATCTGGGCGGGCACAAGATAGAGTCCCGTTGTGGGAGCCTGTTGCGCACGGTCTCCGAGAGTCTCTGGTTCATGTGCTTGAGCAACCCCCGGAACCAGCAAGAAAAACCCCACAACAACGACGGCCAAAACCAGGCGCTTCATAAATCCCCCCACACGACCACGCGGGTTGAACCCGCGCACCTTTCCTCTCGAATGCGGGGGCTCAAGCCCACGACCAGACGGAAGGAAAAAACAATCATTTCTCAGTGTTCCAAACGAGGGTCCCGGCCTGCCACCGAGACTTATTGGACTCAGCTTAGGTTCACGAGATCATGATTGTCAAGGATAAAAAACCAGGCCTGTACTCACCTTTTGAGACGTAGTCCACGAATCACTCTTCTGGCTGCGTCAGGCAGCCCGTCTCATGGCTCGGCCTTCTCATCCCTGTCCTTCGGTTCTCTGCCCAGGCCGTCGTTGAGTGATTACCTCAGAACACCGCTCCAGGCGCCCGTGTCGCCATACTCGAAACCATCCCTGAAGATCGGCAGACCCTCCTTGATCAGGGTGAACCAGTCGAGGGGCGTGCCGGTCGTGTCGATGAACCGGGCGTCGAGGGTGTCACCTTCCACCTCCAGAATCACCGAACCCAGTACCGCGTGGCTCGTGAACATCGCAGGGTGGTCCAGGCCGGCGTCGGCCCCACCGACATTGCCTCCGGTTCCGTTGACCACGTAGACGGTCCCGCGGTGAAGCCCGGGCTCTTTGACATAGGGGCCATCCCCATCGATTCGGCCATCGCCACCGTCCAGGAGCATGGAGCCCGGATCAAACGAGTCCGAAAATCCGTAGTGACCGTCCAGAAGGAAGGACCGCTCGTAGTGGTGGCTGTGCCCACTGAAGACCAGGTCGACGCCATGGTTTTCGAGGACTGGTATGACGTTCTCTCGAACCTCGATCAATCGGGCCTCGGTATCGGAGTCGTGGGAACCCTTGGTATAGGGAGGATGGTGAAAGAAGGCGACAATCCAATCTCTGGTCGTTGCCTGGAGATCGGCCACCAGCCACAGCATCATCGAGCCGTCCAGCGCAAGCGATGTGTCGGAGGAATCCAGGCAGATGAAATGAATATTCCCGTGGTCGAACGAATAGTAGGCTTCCGTGCCGCTGGCGATGCCCCCGGCCTGTCCGGAGCCGGGAAAACTAAAGACCTCGTAGTAGGGCCCCATCTGAGTCGGAGAGTCGGAGCTCAGGGCGTCATGGTTCCCAAAAGTCGACCATAACGGAGTATGGCGCAAGACCATCGGATAGGTATCAAAAACCGCCGCCTGATACTCCTCATCGGTTCCCGAGAAGTAGGCGTTGTCCCCGAGCATCAGCCACACATCGCTGGGGACGCCTGCACTCGATATGAGGTAACCGTCCCGAACGGCCGCCGAATTGGCATCTGCAGTTCCGGAGTCTCCCAAGACCCAGATCTGGGTCGCCAATCGATCGTTTCCGGCCGGCGCCGTTTCGAACCAATGATCCGGATCACCTCCTGCAAAGACCTCGGTCGACGTCCCGATCGAGTAGTAATACCGAGTCGCCGCCGTAAGGCCTTCTATCAAAACCTCGTGGTCGTTGACCCATTGGACGTCGGAGATGACCGTGTCCAGTTGATCAAACGACTGCCCATAGGCCAGCCGAGTATCCACCGTCAGATCCGTTCGCCATCTGACGATGATGCTGGCCTCGGTGGGTGTTTGAAGGTAGGGACCACGAACCAACGTCACCGCCTCGGCCGCACCTGATCCGAAGCCCAACAGGACCAGAATCAACCAGGATACGAACCACCGGATCCCGATCGAACCGTTAAAACGACCCGAAGATCCCATCAAATCACCGTTCGTCCATCATCTTGGTATCATACAGCCTAGGACCGAATGCAATGATCGCCGAGTTCCCCTCACCCTGTCTCCCATCGAAATGCCGGCATTTTGGACTCGCCGCTGCCTTCGCACTGGCAGTCTTGGCCGCAACGGTAGGATCCGCGTCCGAAAGATCGCCCCTCGCCCCCATTTTCCCTCCAATCGACCCTTCACTCCGGCCGCCGGCGCCGGAGCGGTCCCTCCCGCCCCACAGCATCAGGTTCGAGGAATTCGCACCGGCCGACACGGCCCTGGTTCCGGACCTGCCCACACACATCGCATTCGTCAATGGTTTGGAAGTCATTTCTGAGGTCACAAACGATCGACTCACGTATCGTGGTGAGGGCAGCAACTCAGAATGGGAGTACTCGCCACTTGTAGTTGACGGCCCTCACGCAACCGTTTTTAGCCCTCCGCGACAACTCTTCTACGTCGCCGACACCAATAATCACCGCATTGTCTCTTTCGGCCAAATCGACAACAGCAGTTTTTCCAGCACGGGAACGATCGCGGGCATTGTCCTGACCCGACCTCATGACATTCTCTTCGACCCAGGGGCGGATATCACCTACGTGCTGAACCCCAACGAGCCCACTGTCTTGAGATTCTCGGCATTCGGCGTTGACGAGGCTGCCCTCGATCTCTCTCTCTCTGCCGGAGGCTACTCCCGCGGCATTTCGTTGATCGGCGGCACGGTTTTTGTTGCTGCCTCAACTCAGGGGCGTGTGATTGAGATCAATGACTTCGACACAGGCGACGTGACCGTGCACACGAGTTACGGAAAGGTCGCTGCGGCGAATGCGGGCTCATGGGAGACGACCGGTTTCATCCCCAATGACATCGAGTTCTACGACGGTTACTGGTACCTTTCGAATTTCTTTCATCCCTCTTACGCCAACGGAACGGACCACAACCGCTTCAAACTCGTGCGCTTTGGAACCTGGGAGGATCTCGAGTCAGGTCAATGGGAAGAACTCAGCCACCTTCTCCCCGACGGCCAAATCCCCTACTTTTTCACGGTTCACGAGGGCAGCCTCTACCTGGCCACGTTTGATGCCGTCGCCGCCGACGATGCCGTGTATCGAATCACCACGGGCCTTTTTTTCGACGACTTCGAAAGCGGCGACCTGAGCGCTTGGTAAGAAAAACGGATTCGAAGAGATCGACCAGGCCGCAGCTGTAGGGTGGGCCTTGGCCCACCATCGCCCGATGCTCCGACTCGAATTGGTGGGCCAAGGCCCACCCTACGCCAATGGAGTCTGTGGTCTGCGACAAACTCTCCCCCATTGCCGCGGAGTACAATGAAGGCATGCACCTTCGCACATTGCTCCTCGTCATAAGCCTTCTCCCGTCCTTTGGGGCATGGGCAACATCAGCCCCCACCCTCCAGATCGATCGGATCGAGATCCACCCCGCTACGGGCGCGCCTCGACTGGTAGTGTTCGCACCGGCGAAAGCCTTCTTGTACCAAGGGTCTTCGGGCACCGAACGCGCTCTCGAGTTCTTCTCGCTCCACGGATCAATATTCGGTATCGAGGATGCAGACAACGAGCTTCAAGCGGTCAGCGATTTCTTGGACCGCCTGGGACACCGCCACACGACTCTGGCCCAGATCTACCGCGGCGTTCCCGTCCTGGGAGGACTCCTCCGACTGCATGAAGGGCCCTTCGGCAGGGTCCGGGTGGTCAACGGGCTGTTTGTCCCCGGCATCGATATCGACCCGGAACCGTCGTTCTCATCCGTCGACGCCCAGATCCACGCTTTCGACATCGTCGCCGATAAGATCTCGGTATTCGACCTCCCCTGGCTGGAGGCAGGATCACCGACTCTGATGGTTCTTCGGACCCATTTGGTCCGCGGTGTCCCGGGGAGAGACCATCTGGTCTGGGAGGTCGAGGTCGGCGACGGACGTGCTTGGCGGGAGATCCTCTACCTCGATGCCCACCACGGCAAGATCGTCGACCGCCTTTCCGGCATCCACTCGATCTACCGGCAGGTCCACAAGCAGTTTTTCGACAATACCCTGTGGCGCGAGGGTGACGACTTCCCATTCACCGGTTCGGACGAGGACACCAATACGGAAACCAACGAACTGATCCTCGGCAGCCAGGATATCTACACCCTGTTCGCCAATCTGTCCGACGGTGATTTTCTTTCGTGGAACGGACACCACGCGGCGATGCACTCGATCCAGGATTTCGAATACGACGACTGTCCCAACGCCTTCTGGAACGGCAGCACGACCAATTTCTGTGTGGGCATGGTCGCCGACGATATCGTCTCCCACGAGTGGACCCACGCCTACACGACGTCGACCCACAACCTCTTCTTTCGATTTCAGCCGGGGGCGATCAATGAGGCCTACAGCGATATCTTCGGCGAGATCGCCGACCGGCTCAACGGTCGCGGATCAGACGAGCCGGACGTCCGGCGGGCCGACGGAGGATGCCCCTCGAACGACAGCTCCCTCCGGTGGCAGATCGGGGAAGACTCGGTCTTCGGTACCTTCCGCGACATGTGGAACCCGGCATGCTTCGGTGACCCAACCCGGGTCTCTGACGGCCGATATTTCTGCGGGGAAGGCGACAGGGGCGGCGTTCACACCAACTCCGGCGTTCCCAATCACGCCTTTGCACTCGCGACCGACGGCGGCGGTTTCAACGACGTTGAAATTGCAGGCACCGGTCTGATCCGCAGCGCCCACATCTGGTGGCGGGCGATGAGCGTCTACCAGGTGCCGACAACGGATTTCCCCAATCACGCCGACTTGATCGAACTGGCCTGCGAGGACCTGATCGGCGCAGATCTCATCGATCTCGAGACCGGCGCCCTCAGCCCGGACCGCATCACCGGGGCCCATTGCACCGAGGTCGCCAAGGCGATGAATGCGGTCGAGATGCGTCTGCCGCCGGATCAGTGCGCGTTCGAACCCCTCCTGGCATCTTCACCACCGTCATTCCCCGGGTCCCGTGTGATCTTCTCGGAGGACTTCAGCGCAGACCCGTTTTCCGGCGGGGCGCCCTGGAGCGTTTCAAATGTTGGCGTGTACGAGGAGTACGATCCCCGTGACTGGGTTTGGGTCAACGATCCGCCGGAAGGGAGTGACGGCGACGGGGCCGCCTTCGCCATTGACTCCGTCTTCATCGGCGACTGCAATCCCGGCAGTGACGACCAAAGCGGTGTGATGTACCTGGACAGCCCACCCGTAACAATCCCCCCAGACAGCCGAGAGGTGTTTCTGGTGGTTGACCACTATGTCGCCACCGAAGGGATGTGGGACGGCGGCCTGATCGAGGTCTCGGTCGAGGGCAGGCCCTTCCTCGACCTGCCCCTCTCCTCCTTCCGCTTCAATCCCTATCGATCGGCACTGGAGACCAACTCCGACGGCAACGACAATCCCCTCGCGGGACGCTGGGCCTTTCACGGTGCCGACGGCGGCTCGGTTCGGGGCTCGTGGGGCCAAACCCAGGCCTCACTCCAAGGCATCGCAGGCCCGGGTGAAACAGTGGTCATTCGTTTTGCCTTGGGTGTCGACGGCTGCAACGGCCTGGACGGTTGGTACCTCGACCGCGTCCAGCTGATCGAGGATGGACCGCCGCCTCGGCAGGGCACTGGTCGCAGCGGAGGGTGAGTGGGGATTACCTGTAAATTGTAGGGGCGGGTCCCCGTGCCCGCCCTCATTGGAGACAACCCAACGTTCGACTATCGCGGATCTGGAATCTGTTCTCCGTCCTGCAACATCTCCTACCCAAGACGCCCCTTTACCTTGACACGGGCGGGCACAGGGACCCGCCCCTACAGATCCCAGCATCTCAGCTACACTGCCTCCCGTGATCGACACGTCTCCAGCCCCGTCCACCAACCGCTGGTTGCTTCTTTTCTCCGCGGTCGTCAGCTTCTTCGCGGTGGCAACAACCTTCTTTGCCGTGCCGCCGCTGGTTCCGGAGCTGACGACCCACTTCGGCCTGAGGAACCTCCAGATCGGCCTCTTGGTGGGTGCGATCGCTATCCCAGCCATTTTTCTTTCGATCCCCCTGGGCGCCGCGATTGACCGGTGGCCGCCTCGGGCGGCCGGCAACGCCGGTCTGATGATCATGCTGATCGGGGCATCGCTGTTCGCGGCGGCGCCCAGCTACGCCTACCTTCTGATCGGGCGCTTCCTCTTCGGCATCGGCGGCCTGGTGATGAACCTGCTCCTGGCGCGATTGCTGACCGAGGCATTTTCCGGACGGCAACTGGCCTTGGCCATGGGCATCTTCATGGCGGTCTACCCGGCAGGCATGATTTCGCTCTTCTCCTCTCACTCGCTGATGCTCGATACCTTCGGCTGGCGCGGTGAATTGGCGGTTCTGGCGGCACTCGCGCTCCTGGCAATTCCGATCCACAACCTCGCCGTTCCCCGACTCAACAGCGACCAACCCTCTCCAGATGCCTCGACTGCGATTGCCAAGCCGACTATTGGTCGGCCGCTGATGATGCTGTCGGTGGCCTGGATGCTGTTCTTCGCCGCATTCGCCTCGGTCCCGACCTTCGCGCCACAATGGATCGGCGGCGGACAGCGAGGCCTGACGACGGTCACCTTGATCATGTGGATGGCGCTGGTATTGAGCCCTGTGTTCGGAGCGGTGATCGACCGTATCGGAAGACCTGAGGTCTGGGTCATTGCCGGCCTGGTGCTCCTGGCTTTGACGCTGGGTTTGATGGCGGTCGGCGCCGTTGGTGCAATCGTCGCAATGACTCTGGTCGGCCTGTGCGCTGCGGCTGTTCCAACCGCCACCTACGCCCTCCCGGCCCGAATCGTCCCCGCAGCACGAGTGGGGTTTGCCTTCGGTTTTATCACGGCCTTCTCAAACCTGGGGACAGTCGTCGGCCCTCCGGTCGCAGGCGCCATCCTCGACGCCTCGGGTGACTGGTTCTTGATGTGGGTCGTCCTCGCCGCCCTGGCCGGTCTGGGGGCGGTCGCAGCAGCCCTGATCAAAACGAAAGCCACATGAAGCGAAATAGGCTCTGGCACAGGATCGTCCGTCACCCCGCAACCTGGGTGTCGACCACCTACTTCGGTCAGGGCTACCCCTACGCTGTGGTCCACCAACTGGCCGAGGCCATCTTCAAGGAAATGGGCGCAAGCCTCCAGATGATCGGCCTGACCTCGCTCTTCCACCTCCCGTGGAATCTCAAATTCCTGTGGGGGCCTTTCCTCGATCGTTATGCGACCAAGCGCTCGTGGCTGGTGCGTATCGAGATCGCCATCACCGGGCTCCTGGTGTTGCTGGCCCTATCGACGACCATCAGTCACGTCCTGATCACCTCCTCGATCCTCTTTATCATCCTGGCCTTCTTTGCGGCAACGCACGATATCGCCATCGACGGCTACTACCTGGAGGCGCTGGACACCGACGGCCAGTCGAAATACGTCGGCTTCCGCGCAATGGCCTTCCGAGTGGCAGTCTTCCTGGTCGCCGGCCCGGCATTTATCCTCTACGGCCGCTGGGGCTGGTTCCCAACCCTGCTGGTCGTCGCTCTGGTGATGCTGCTCTTGACGCTGTATCACCTGATCTTCCTCCCTCGAATCGAGACTGAAGAACGAACGTTCAGCGAACTTTTTTCAAGGCTCCTGACCTTCAAGACCTTGATGATCGGCATCGTCATCGCCATTGCCGTGGCCGGAATCAAGCTCATCATCGGCTCAGACCCAATCCAGGACGCCATCGCCGCCTCCCCACTGAAGGCCGTTTCGGCCAGCGGATGGATTGGCCTGGTGTTGCTGATCGCCCTGTTGGTTCTGCTGGCTTTCGTGCCCCTGCTGAAGCGTAGTCTGTCGTCAAGCCAATCGTACTACGCCGGCGCCTTCGTCGATTTCCTCGACCAGCCCCGCATCGGCGTGATCCTGGCGTTCGTAATATTTCTACGCACCGGCGAGTCGTTCTTACTCAAGATGCGCTACGCCTTCCTTCGCGAGATCGGCATGACGCCTGAACAGTTCGGCTGGGCCAACAGCATCGCCATCTGGGCGATGATCGGCGCGACGATGCTCGGCGGCTATGTCATCGCCAAATACGGGCTCCGGCGGTGGATCTGGCCCTTTGTTATCGCCCAAAACACCCTCAACCTGCTCTACATGGCTGTTGCGGGCCGGTATGAACACCTGATCGGCCACCCTGAACTCGGGCTCCCCAGCTTCAGGCTGCTGACCGCCGTCATCACCGTCGAAAATATCGGTTCCGGCTTCGGTACCGCGGTCTTCATGGTCTACCTGATGCGATGCTGCAAACCGGGGCACAAGGCGGCCCACTACGCCATTCTCTCAGCCTTGATGAGCGTCAGCTTCACGCTGTCAGGAGTTCTCAGCGGCTTCATCGCAGAGGCGTGGGGATTCCAGACCTTCTTCGCCTTCACGTTCGCCGCCACCGTGCCCGGCATGGCGCTGATCTTCTTCCTGCCGTATTTGGATGGGAAAACTGCTGCCGACGGCGGGTAGGCCAAGAGGCGGTGCGACCGCTGTAGGGTGGGCCTTGGCCCACCATTGTCAGTCAGCACATCAAGCGATTGGTGGGCCAAGGCCCACCCTACAGGTAACAGATTACTGCCAGGCTGACGTATCACCCGTCTCGAAACCGTCTGCAAACAGCGGCGGCTCAACGTCGGGCACGTGCATGACGATGCAATGGATGGCGCCCGAGTACCCGATGATGGCCGAGCAGTCGACCGGCACGATCTGCCGGTCAGGGTAGATCGCCTCGAAGGTCGCGACAGCGGCGGCGTCCTCGTCGGCATAGCCGGGGTTGGCGTTAGCGAACTGGCAAGCGAGCACGACCTCGTTGATCACGACCGAGTTGGTGTAGGTGTAGTGGGTTCCGCCGGAACTCCATCCCGGGGTCCGGTGCACCGTGTAGCCCCGGCCCTCGAGCAGGGTCACGGCATCCTCGGTCACCGAATAGACCTGGCTGTCACTCGCCGGATACTCGCCGATGATCACCTCGCGGTCGGCCACGGGCAGCATCCACATGTCGATGTGTTGTGTCGAGTCGTACCAGGTTGGGAAGGGCGGCATGATCGTCAGATCCAGGCCCTCGTAGTCCATGAAGAGATCCTCGACATCCTGGGCGGTCAAGCCCGAATTCTCGTCGAGAATCAGCTCGGTCATGAAGGCCTCGCCATCACCGAAGAGGTGAAAGTTGCCGCCGCCGTGCACCAGGGGGATGTCGTACTGCATCTCACCCCACAAGGTAGTCAGGTGATCGGGGAACGCATTGTCATTGGGCCGGCTCCGGTTGTAGGTGTGGTCGACGATTGAGCGAGCACCGTCTTCCGAGATGAAACGCGGACCGTAATCACGAATCCACACCGAATCCGCGGAGTAAATGATGAACTCGACCTGGTCCATATTCGCCCCTGCCCCGGAGAGCGTCGTCGTCGCTGAGGACAGGAGGCCGGAACTGACGACGACCCAAATAGTGGCATCGGTGCCGGTGGTCACCCCTACGGTCATCTCGGTCAGCAGTGCGTTGAATGAACCCCAGCGGATCAACATGCCGTCATTGAGGGCGTATTCCGGCGGCGTTCTCACAGTTCCGGTGGGCGGCGTCAGCGGGATACGATCGGCCCAGTCAAGAACCGGAACCGTCTCGCCCGGCGCCAAGCCCCGCGGCAAAGGATTCGGATCGTCATCGACGATTGAATCCAAATACTCCTGAGGCACCCTCTTGGCCTCGCCGGCGCCAAGGACTCCCGGCACCAGGATTCCGATGACCAACACGATGACCCAACGATGCATGCACGCCTCCAAACGCGAGACAGCATACAGTAGGGGCGGGTCCCCGTGCCCGCCCGTGTCAGACCCAAGGAGCGGGTTGTGATCAGAGAGGCTACTGCAGGGGGGTCTGAATCCAGATCAGCAAAGGCCCTGAATGTCGGGTGATGACCAATAAGGGCGGGCGCGGGGGCCCGCCCCTACAAACCCTTCAACCCCGCCGTCACTCATCCCATCCCGACGTATCCCCCGACTCAAACCCATCGGCGAAGAGGGTCTCCGGCCCGGGCCAGCCCGCCAGACGGGCCATCAGCCACCAGGTCGCCCGCCCCTTGAGCACACAGTTGAGGTTGGCATCCGAGGGGATGTCGGAGTGGGCACAACCGGAGCACCCGTCATAGCCGTCCACTCCGTCGCCGGTCGTCAGTTGGGCCAATTCGGAGTTCAGGTTGGCGGCAATCCATTCGACGGCCCAGTTGCCCCCTGAGTAGTTCAGGTTATCCCACATCGCCAGATCCCAGAAGTAGGTCGTGTCAGGGTCGAAGGCCTCGATGTCGGCAAAATCGAACAGAATGCGGCCGTGATCGGCGCAGTGCTGGCGGATCAACTGGTTGTTGTAGTGCACGCGGTTCGGCGTCATGTCTTCGCCCTGGCCCTGGGCGTGCCCGGTCATGAAGACAAAATGCACGTCCGGGTACTCCGCAATCAGAATTTCCATGTTGTCGACGTAGAGTTGGGCGTCATGCCAGTCGATCGAACACCACGACCACACGATGACGTTGATGTGGTCATTGGCCGGGAGATCGAGGAAATCCCTCGTGCAGTTTGCCCAGTCCGTAACGCCATCGACATCGGTGTTGTCGTAGCCAAGATCGAGCACATAGCAGCCCTCGGGGCCCTCGACTTGGATCCCGTAGTCATCAAGGTCCAGACCGACCGAACCGTCGTCCGACCACCTGTAGGTGTCACCGAACGGCGGGAATGCCTGCAGGGCGTTGAGCCCTGTGATCAACTGCGAGCCGTGACTGGAGTGTTGGTAGGCAATGTGATGGTCGGCCTGGGCCTGGGTGATCCAACTCCCGGGGATTTGCCCCAAGTCACGGCACTCATGGTCAATCACAATCTGGGCGTCGGCGGTTATTCCTCCCAGGACAAACACGAGAACAACACTACAAACAACGCTACAGTGTCTCATCGGACCCCCCACCTCGACCATATGTCTCAAGACTACAGGGTTGTGTGCTCGTTTTGGTGATGGCAATCACCATCAGAGATGATCAGTATATCCTCCTCGAACCAACTCTACCGATAGCGCATTCTTCAAGGCCGACGCCAACGCCTGCTCAAGCCTGACCCGAGGCGGCACTGCACCCAGTTGCTCGGCGAAGGTGGTCACATGGGGTCGAAGCGTAGAATCGTCGACCAACCCCATCGCCCCGGCCTGAAGGCGCCCGTCCCAATCCAACAGAATCGCGCCGTGCTGCAGAATGTGGCCCTGTCGTGCCCGCATCGACGAGCCGATCAGCTTGCGGCCGGCGACGACGACCTCGCCTCCCGCCGGCGCCTCGAAGCACGGCACCTTCGTCCGGGGACCGGGCAGGGAGAGGTTGACGTCACCTCCGGTCAGTTCGGCATCGATGCCGAAGGAACGGACGGCACCGACCAGCGCCAAGCACACCGTTCGGTAAGCGTCCTGCAACGGACGGGGCAGTGGGCCCTGACCCAGGGGTGCGACGACCGAATAGGTCAGCTCCAGGTGGTGGAGAACAGCCCGACCGCCGGTCGGGCGCCTGACGACATCGATGCCTTCCCTGCGGCAGAAATCGACATCAGCCGCATCCTCGCCCTGGTGCCTCCCGAGGCTCAGACACGGTGGCGACCAGCCGTAGAGGCGAAGGGTTGGAGGGGCCTGTCCTGTGATCACGGCCTCCAGCATCGCGACATCCCGCACCATGTTCTCGGCGCCCGAATGATCGCCATCGATGACCAAACGCCAGGAAGGGAACGATGGGCTCATGGGGGGAGGGTATCAAGGCCGAGGGGATCTGTAGGGGCGGCTCCCTGTGGCCGCCCTTGTTGGAGGTGATCCGCCATCAATGAAAATGCGAATATGGATTTGGGCCGCCGTCCGGTGGCCTCTCAATCACCAACGCGCCTCTCTTTCCTGGCACGGGCGGGCACGGGGACCCGCCCCTACGATCAACCCATTTGACCCCTGATCCCCTCAAACCCCCTGCATCGTTGGAGCGAACCCTTCTCCAAGGACCTCCTGCGCCTTGGAGATAGCAACGAATGCATTCGGGTCGACCTCGCTGACCCTCATCTTCAGGCGCGCCACTTCGTGGGCGGCGACGACGACGTAAACCATCGGACGCGAGGTGCCGGTGAATCCTCCGCTGGCTTGCATGAAGGTCACGCCCCGCCCGAGGTGCCGAAAGATCGCATCCCGAACCGCCCCGGGCCTCGACGTGACGATCATCGCCTGTCGGGAGACCGAGAAACCGGTCAGAACCGTATCCAGGACCCGAGCCGAGACGAAGGCCAGGGCCAGGGCGACCATCACCGCCTCGGCGCCGAACTGGAACGCCGCAGCCGCAAAGATCACGAGATTGAGTGCCAGCAGCGTCTGCCCAATCCCGATTCCGAAAAACCGGTGTGCGATTCGGGCCAACACGTCGGTTCCTCCGGTCGAACCTCGCGCCCGGAACACCAGGGCAATGCCCAGCCCGTCCAAAAGACCGCCGTAGCAGATCACCAACAGCCGGTCAGTGGTCGGCACCGTCAAGTAGGGCCCGGTAATATCGATCACGGCCGACATGACGACCACGGCGACCGCAGTCCGCAGCAGAAATTTCATCCCGCCGGCCCAGCGCCACCCGATGATCATCAGCGGAATGTTCAACAGGAGGTTGATCAACCCGACGGGCGTGTCGAAGGCGTAGTGCAACAGAATCGACACACCTGTCACCCCACCGGATACGACCTTGTTGGGCACGAAGAACCAGTTGGTCCCCAACCCCACGAGGGTCGCTCCGAGAATGATCTGACTGTAGTCAACAACAACGCGAAAACGCCCTGAAACCGGCAACTTCCACACCATGATCAACCTCCAACCTGCGGCTCTCGGCCGCAGCGGCGGCGGATGATCGCACAAGGTCTCTCCGTTGGCAAGTCTTGTTTGTCGTCAGACGAATTGCCTTGAGAAAATACACCGGCTGAGTGACAATCAACCGGCGATAGAGATTTGGGGGAGTTATGCAGTTTTCAAGTGCCGACGAGATTCTGGATTTTGCCATCGAGCGCGAAGAGCGGGCAGCCAAGATGTATTCGAAACTGGCCAACACGGTCGAACGGCCGGGCATTCGTGAGGCCTTTCTCGAATTTGCCGCCGAAGAGGGACGTCACAAGGCCCGCCTGATGAAGGTCAAGGCCGGAGACCTCACCCCGGTCAAGATGGAAAAGATTGCCGACCTCAAGATCACCGAGGATCTTGTTGAACCGGAGATCAGCAAACACATGAACTACCAGGAGGTCCTGGTGTTCGCGATGAAGTCGGAAAAGGTCGCCTTCCAGCTCTACACACGGCTGGCCCAGGCAACGGACGACCCGAGTCTGGCTGCAATCTTCAGCGAACTTGCACAAGAAGAGGCCAAGCACAAGCTCCATTTCGAGATCGAGTACGACGACCGGATTCTGGAGGGGGTGTAGGGGAGACGCCGGCTTCGCCGGCCGCTCTCAGCTCTCAGCTATCAGCTATCAGCTTGGCCTTCTGCAGAATCCAGAGTCACCCGGGTCGGCTGATCGGCATCGCTCTGGCGGTCCTGGCCATCGTTATTCCAGCGACCATCGTCACGGGCGGCGACACCCCAGAAGAACCCACAGAAATCGAGCAGACCGCACCGACCGAGCAACCCAAGACCATGTCCGAACCGGAAACCAAAGAAGAGGCACTCTCCGAAGGCGAACAACCCGAAGAAAAGCCCGTCGACCCCTGCCGTCCTCCCCCCACCCTGGAGGGCACACTGATCGACCAGGTCGACAAGAAACTCTACACATCGGTGTGCGCCTCCTCCCGCTGGTTCGACAGCTTCTTCGGAGACGCAAGGGCCCATGACGAGGCATCGACCACATTCGGCACCGTCTCGGTCTATCTCAAATGGACCGAGTACGAGCAATTCGAGCCGATCTTCAAGGGCCGCGTCAATATTGATTTACCCAACGCCGAACGGAAAATGAAGCTCTTCGTCGGCCGACTCAATCCCGAGGAATTTCTGACAGACTCCGAAGGGACCCAGGGGCCCGTCAGCCCGATCGGCGAGGATGACGAGGAATCTTGGATGGTGGGATTGGGATATACGCCGTTGAACAAGGGCGCACAACGCGTCAACCTCAGTGTCGGCGTCCGGGTCGATTGGCCGCCCGATCCCTACACTAAGGTGCAGTACCGCTGGTACCACCAACTGGGCGATAATTTTCTGTTTCGTTTCCGACAGACGGGCTTCTGGTACCTCGAGGACGGGTTTGGCACCACGACCAATCTGGACCTCGAACACAGGCCCCGATCAGAGACCTTGATCAGGACCTCGACCAGCGCGACCTACGGGGAGGTGACCGAAGGCGTCAAGTGGTGGGCCAGCGTCAACGCCTACCGTCAGCTCGCCACGGGACGGGCGGTCGGCGCGCGAATGTGGGTCAAGGGCGAAACCGAGGCCCCTGTGACCCTCTCGGATTATGGTGTCTGGGTCTTCTTCAGGCGGCGCCTCCACCGCGAATGGCTCTACGGCGACATCGGCACCGGCGTATCCTGGCCGCAAGAGGATCCACTCGAAACCCGTGAGGCCTCCTGGGGCATCGCCCTGGGCGTGCAGATCCAGTTCGGAGATGTTGCATTCGACCCTGACGAGGGGTAGGTCGACCCGATGGGAAACGGACCAATTGTACCCGTAGGGGCACGCCGTGCCCCTACTCTTCCAGCCTCACGGAGACGATTTTCGACACGCCGGGTTCTTCCATCGTGACACCGTAGAGAACGTCCGAGCGCTGCATGGTTCGGCGGTTGTGGGTAATCATGACGAATTGTGTGTGGTCGGTCATCGAATGGATCAACTCAGCCAGGCGCTCGACGTTGGCATCGTCCAAGGGGGCATCAACCTCGTCGAGGATGCAAAAGGGCGAGGGCTTGATGCGGAAAAGAGCGATCAGGAGCGCCAGGGCGGTCAGGGCCTTTTCACCGCCAGAGAGCAATTGCACCGACTGGTTCTTCTTGCCCGGAGGCTGGGCGGTGATGTCCAAGCCGCTTTCCAGGGGATCGTCTTCATCGACGAGATCGAGCCGCGCCGCTCCACCACCAAAGAGGAATGTGAAGGTCTCGCCAAACAGGGTGTTGACCTGTTCGAAGGTGCTGACGAAGCGTTGGATGCAAATGCCGTCGATCTCGGCGATCGTTTCATCAAGGCTCTTGAGGGCATCGACCAGGTCCTTGCGTTGGTCGGACAAAAAGGTCGATCTCTCTGAAAGTTCATCCAATTCCTTGAGCGCCAACAGGTTGACCGGACCAATTTTCTCAAGCCCAGCCCTCAAACTCTCGGTTCGAGATCTCAATTCCTCCGCCGGCGTACCATCGGGCTTTTCACCATCGAGCAGGACTTCGGGGGCCGTTCCCAGATCGGCCATGCAGGCGTCCCGAAGTCGAGCCCACTCGCCTTGGACCGACGTTACTTCCATGTCCAGCTCGTGCAGCTGCTCCCGAATTCTCTCGTGTTCGTCCCGGCGCCGGAGTACATCGATTTCCAGCTTTTCGACCTTGCCCGTCACGGTCTCGGCGGTCTCCGTGAGATGCCGGGCCTGCTGTCTGGCGGAGGCCGACAAGCCCTGCTCCTCCACCAACCGAGTGCGGGAGCGCACAACCTCGTCTTCCGTCTGCCCGAGCTCCTTGACAAACTCCCCCCGTTGTTTCTGTAACGTGAGGATTCGGCCTTCGAGCAGATGAACCTCGGTCTGCAGACGGCCTTCTTCCCGTGCCGCCGCATCCTCCCGTTCGCCGGCCAACCTTTCCTCGGCACGCCACCGGTCAACCCGCCGCAGAGCGTCGCCCGCGGCTTCCCTCGCGACGGCAAGCGCCTCGGTCACGGCCTCCAATCCCTGTTCGAGGTCCTGGGTCCGGTTCTCCAGAGAGCCGACCTCCGCCACCAGTTTTTCCCGACGCCCGGCCAGAGTTTTCACGCCCGTGGCGGTCCGCTCCCGTTCCCCCATCAATGCAGCTTCTTCCTTTTCCAGCCTTGCCCGTTCCTCACCCAAGCTCTGTTCCACCGCCGACGTCCGAGCCCGCTCTTCCTCGGCGAGGGCAACGTCGCGGTCACCGGTGGCCAGGCGGGCCTCGATCGAGTGCAATCGCTCACTCAGATCCCGGTGGCGAGCCGAGGTGCTTTCGGCCTTGCCCGCCGCCTCGTCAATCAAGGCCTCCAACCGCTCACGCTCCTGACGCAGGGCCAAGGCGCCGCGACGGCACACGGCCTGCGACGCAGGCTCGATCACCCGGCCATGGCGGAGGACATCCTCCGAATCGAGAATCAAGACGTCAGGATTTTCCTCCGCCAGCGCACGAGCATGGTCCGGGTCATCACAGAGATAGGCCGGTGGAACGGTCCGCAACAGCCAGGACCGGTGCTCGTCAGGCACCCCTGCCGCCTCCAGGAGACTCTGGGCACCCTCAAGCTCCGGCCACGCTTGCGGGGCTGATTTTCCCCCTGCGAGGGCCAGTCGAATCCTCTCATCCAGGCCGGCTAATTCCGCCAGGCGTTCAGCCGACACCGAAGCCTCGTCGACAACGGGCATTTCGAGCCACGGGCCCCAGACGCGATCCAACTCCGACGCCCGGTCCGCCTGCGGCCGGAGGAAATCACCGACCAACCCGAGGACCGCATCCTTGCCCAGGGCTTCGACAAGGCTGTCCGCCGCCGCCGTGTGGCGCGCCAACTCCCGTTCAATTCCCGAAAGACGATGCCGATACTCCCAAACCTGGTGAGAGAGGCTCTCGGCGTCCTGCTTCGAGACTTGAGCCTCCTCACGAGCCTGCGACCGCTCCCCGACCAACTTGGCCCGAGTCTCCTCCAGGGCCCTCGCGGCCTCCAGGGCTTCGCGAACCCGGGCGACCGCCTCTCCGTGGCGCTGGGAGACGTCCCTGCGCCGTTCTTCCAGGCGCTCGCCTTCTTGGTGCAGCTGGGTGCTGGAATAGGCCAGGCGGTCCTGTTCCCTTTCCATTTCGCTCAGGCGGTTGCGGCTGGTCGTCAAGGTGGAGATCGTGCGCAAAAGATCCTCTCGGCTCCGCGCGGCATCGGCCTCTTGGGCGTCAAGAGCCTCTCGGACGCCGGCCTCCTCTGACCGCGCCTCCTCCATTCGTTTCCGGGTCTGCTCCAAGCTCTCACGGCAGACACCTCGGCGCAAAGTCGCCTCCTTGAGGGCAACCGCCGACACGCGGCCCGCCTCCTCGGCCGCCGCGCTGTCCATCCGATTCCGGTCCAGGGACGATCGCAGAGAATCCAACAGGTCTGCGGACCGCTCGAGAAAGGCCTCGAGCCCTTCCTTGGACGCCTCCAACCGGGAGACCTCGGTCCGGGCCTCTTCCAGTTGGTGCCGGTTGGCCTCCAGGCCCTTGCGAGCCCCTTGAAGATCGGCATCGAACCCGGCGAGGGCGGAGGCCGCTGCGGCAACTTCGTTCTGACACAGAGCCCGGCGCCTGAGTACATCCTCCCGGCGATGAGACATTTCGTGAGCCTCGATAACGTGAAGTGATCTCAGCGCCGCCGTCAGTTCCTCCTGCATCGTCTGGTAGCGCTCGGCCTGCTTGGCCTGCCGCTTGAGCTGGCGCAACGACCGATTGACCTCGTCGATGACGTCATCCAGGCGAATCAGATTCTGCCGTGTATGCTCCAGCTTGAGTTCGGACTCATGTCTGCGCACCTTGTAGCGCGTGATACCCGCCGCTTCTTCCAGCAGAACCCGGCGGTCGGTCGGTCGGGCCGACAACACCTGCCCCACCCTGTCCTGCTCGATGATCGCGTAATTCCGGGTTCCCAGTCCGACGGAAAGCAGTTCATCCACGATGTCCTTGAGCCGGACGACCTTTCCGTTCATCCGGTACTCCGACGGCCCGCTGCGCAAGACACGACGGCGAATCTCCAACCGTCCGTCCCGCTCTTCCCACCGGCCATCCTCCGAGCGCAGCACCATGACGATCTCGGCCGAACCCGCCGGCTTCCGGCCCGACGCGCCCGAAAAAACGACATCACCCATGTTCTTGAGGCGCAACAAAGAGGGACTCTGCTCGCCCAAGACCCACAACATCCCGTCAACGATATTGGACTTGCCACATCCGTTTGGCCCGATAATCGCCGACACCGCCCCCGGGAAAGTCAGTTCGACCTGATCGGGAAAGGACTTGAAGCCCTTGAGCTTCAGCGACTCCAAACGTACAGATGCCATGAATGCAAGACGGTAGCAGAGTTGATGGTAACCGGGAAGATCAAGGGAGGCCTTTGTGCAATTCGTCGAACGAATTGCCGTGGGGAAGAAGATCGTTCAGATTCATTGTCTCCGCGAACTCGTCTACCCTTTCGCACCTCCTCCGTCCCCTGTAGAATCCCAAACCATGAAGGAATCACTGACTCCGGCGTCGATCAGAGAGCTGGCTCGAGACTTCGAACGACAGTATCAACCTGGGAGAGTGCGCGCCCTGATGGTCGCCGGCTCCGGGCTCAAACTCGAAGTGCCGGGATGGCACCCGACCGAAACCATATCGATGGCGGATATCATGCCCTTTCCCATGCACCATTTGGAAGGACACGATCACAGCCTGACTTTATGGCGTCGGGACGACGAAACGCTGCTGGTGATGAACGGTCGTTTCCACCTCTACCAGGGTTATTCGCCGGCCGAAGTCGTCGCCCCGGTCCGTCTGGCCGCCCTGCTGGGAGCCGAGGTCTTGCTGGCGACCAACGCCGCGGGGGCATTGGATTCCAGTATCCCGCCGGGATCCCTGGTGGTTGTCAACGACCACATCAATCTCCTGGGGTCCAATCCCCTGGTCGGCGCATGGGCCAAAGAAATGGGGCCGCAGTTTCCCGACATGAGCGAGGCCTACGATCCCGAACTTCGGCGGCTGGCCCTCCGGTGCGCGACCGACGCCGGATTCGAGGTCTTCGAGGGCATCTACGTTGCCGTCCTCGGCCCATCATTCGAGACACCGGCCGAGGTTCGGATGCTGGCCGGGATGGGCGGTACGGTCGTCGGCATGTCCACGGTCCCGGAGGTCCTGGCCGCCCACCACATGGGCCTCAAGATCCTGGTGCTGTCTCTGGCCTCCAATCCCGCCGCGGGGCTGGTCGATCGCCCTCTGACCCATCAGGAAGTGTTGGAGTCCGGCCGAGAGGCCGCCGACACTATGAAACGACTCCTGGGCAGCCTGGTCGAACGCATCTTCTGCCCCGGCGGATCCGGAACCGAGAAATGACCGACCGAATCCGCCGGGACGCCGTCAGCTCTCAGCGATCAGCTGTCAGCCGGAAAGTCGGTGCGAGGATTCAATTTTCCTCAAAGAGGCACACTCCCCTCGAATCGGTCCCGATAACTCTGCACGCACTCTCGCTGAGAGCTGAGAGCCGACAGCCGACAGCGGCTCATCCACCTGTTCTCCAGTTTTGTCACAAAATCGAGGAGGATTGTGGATGAGCCTTTTTATCGAGACCTTTGCCGTCGGACCGATCCAGGCCAACTGCACACTGTTGGGAGACACCGAAGCCGGAGAGCTGGTCGTCATCGATCCCGGCGCCGAGGCCGGGGCGATCGCCGGTCGCATTGAGAACAGCGGTCTCCGGCCGACGATGATTCTCCACACTCACGGCCATCTGGACCATGCCGGAGGTACGGCTGATCTCAAAGATCGTCTCAAACCCGAAATCCCAATCGGTCTGCACCGCGACGAACTGGAAATCTACAACGCTTTGCCGACTCAGGGCGCGATGTTCGGTTTAGGGGCCCAGGCCCCGCCCGAGCCAACCCTCTGGCTGGAGCACGGACAGCATCTGACGGTCGGCCGGTTCGAGGTGGAAATCCGACATTCTCCAGGGCACTCGCCGGGCAGCGTCTGTCTGATCGTTTCCGGCTGTGAGCCTCTGGTCGCTATCGTCGGCGATGTACTCTTCGCCGGATCCATAGGTCGCACCGATCTGTGGGGTGGGGCCTTCGAGATCCTCGAACAGTCAATTCGGGAGCAGCTTTACACCCTGCCCGATGACACCCGCGTCATCTGTGGCCACGGTCCCGACACGACGATCGGGCGGGAGAAGAGGACAAACCCCTTCGTCAGTGAGGGCTGATGGGCGCGTCTGGGCGGACGCGGGCGGACACAGGGGTCCTGGATTTCAAGAACGCTCTTGGGCAAACACGGGCGGACACGGGGGTCCGCCCCTACATGGCCGGCCGCCATGACTGACGGGCCTCCTCCCCTCCCGCCCTTCCCAGACGAGATCAAGCCGGCTCCTCGAGCGCCTGCCTCCAGACCTTGGAAAAGCGGCGCTCAGACGCTACCAACCCTGCTGCACGGGGTGTTTGGACACACCCAATTCAGGCCTCACCAGGAGGAGGTCTGTCAAGCCGTAATGGCCGGAGACGATGCCGTGGTGGTGATGCCCACCGGTTCCGGAAAGAGCCTCTGCTACCAACTCCCCGGCCTGGCGAAGGGAGGCTCGGCCCTGGTGATCTCACCTCTGATCGCGCTGATGGAAGACCAGGTCGCCACACTTCAGAGGTTGGGAATCTCCGCCGATCGTGTGCACTCCGGCCGGGATCGGGAGAGCTCTTTTCAGGCGGCCCATGCGTGGCGGCAGGGAGACCTCGATTTTCTCTTCATCGCCCCGGAACGCCTGGGACTCCAGTCATTCCAGGACCTGATTCAAGAGCACCCACCCCGTCTGGTCGCAGTCGACGAGGCCCACTGCATTTCCCACTGGGGCCATGATTTCCGCCCGGATTATCGCCTGGTCGGTGAACGCCTGCCTCGTATTCAGGGTGCCCCGCTGGTGGCGTTGACGGCAACGGCGACGCCTCGGGTTCAAAAAGACATCATCGAGAAGCTGGGCATCAATGATGCGCGTCGTTTCATTCGAGGCTTCCGCCGAACCAATCTGGGCGTCGAGTGCGTCGAGGCGCCGCCGTCGGCCCGAGCTGCGATGGTCAAGCGGGTCGTCGCCGACCCAACCAACCGGCCGGCCCTGATCTACGCCCCGACCCGGAAGGAGACCGAGGCCCTGGCCGCGGAGCTGGCCGGCGTCGCACCCTCGGCGGCCTATCACGCCGGCCTGCGGTCTTCGACTCGGGACCGGGTCCAGACAGATTTTCTCAGCGGCAAGCTGGAGATCGTCGTCGCCACGATCGCCTTCGGAATGGGCATCGACAAGGCCGACATCCGCACCGTGTTCCACACCGCCTTGCCCGGCACCATCGAGGCCTACTACCAGGAAATCGGTCGAGCGGGGCGCGACGGCCAGACCTCCCGCGCCATCCTCCTGTGGTCCTGGGCCGATCGGCGAACCCACGAGTACTTCCACTCGAGAGACTACCCGGAAGTCTCCGTCCTCGAAAAGGTATTTGAGGTTCTGTCTGACCAACCGACACCCAAGGACGAACTTCAAACAAAGCTGGGCTTGGAGTCCGAGCTGCTCGTAGCCGCCCTCAACCAACTGTGGATTCACCAGGGCGCAAAGGTCGATCCGGAGGTCAACGCTCTGCGCGGCTCGGACGGCTGGCGAAAGACCTACCGCGCCCAGCGCGACCATCGCCTTGCCCAACTGGAAGATATCTGCCGCTTCGCCGGCGGCCGTTCCTGCCGAATGACCGCCATTGTCAGTCACTTTGGCGACCGGCTGGACTCCGGAGGAGACTGCGATCTGTGCGACCTGTGTGTCCCAAAGGACTGTCTTCTCCGCTCCTACCGCTCTCCGACCGGCGTCGAGTGCCGGGTCCTCACGGCTGTCGTCGATGCCCTTCACGAGAGTTCCAACAGGACGACGGGGCAGCTCTTCAAGCAGACCGGCGAGCCCGAAGCAATGGCACGAAAAGACTTCGAGCGGCTGTTGGACGCCCTGGCCCGGGAAACCGTAGTCGAAATCTGGTCAGATTCGTTCACCAAGGATGGTCGTGAGATCCGTTTTCAACGGGCCGCCCTGAATTCGGAGGCACGGCTCCGCGGCGACTTCGATCCCTCTCTGATCGAACTGACGGCCGAAGTCGCTTCGAAGGCCGGGACTCGGAAAAAGCGCAAATCCTCGAAGAGAGCTATCCCTGTATCGACGGTACTCTCATCTGCTGAAGAGTCCCTTCTGAAGACTCTGCGCACCTGGCGGCTGTCCGAGGCTCGGCGCCGCCGGATTCCTGCCTTCAGAATCCTGGGCGACCGTACCCTCGAGGCCCTGGTCCGGGCCAAGCCATCGGACGACGACGAGCTGCTGGACATTCCCGGCATCGGCCCAACCATCGCAAGAAAGTACGGGAAGAAGCTGTTGGAGATGCTGACCACAGGCTGAACAGATGGTGGGCCAAGGCCCACCCTACATTTGTTTGAAGTCGCCCCCCTCTCCCCGTGTTTGGAACGAAGCGACAAACGCCCCCATGCAATTCGTCCGACGAATTGCTACAGCTGATCCGCCCGGGTCGAGATCGGTCCACGG
>DAOWGJ010000305.1 GCA_030637505.1 Holophagae bacterium | reverse complement strand
GAGCCCACACCTGCTGGAGGGTATTCGACAGTTCATTCTGGATCACTTCGGGTTTGGTGATTTTATCTTCAGGCTTCCGACCGGGGAAGAAGTTGCTCGGGCCGAGGATATCCGGAGCATGATCCGTATTCTCCCCAAGGTCCCGGGCGAGAGCCTGCTCTTCCACGCCGGTCTGAATAATTTCTCCGCCTGGCTCAAGGCCCGGACCGAATTCGAGTTGGCCCGGTTGCTGAGGCCAATGCAGGTTTCCGAGTTTGCCGGTTCCGAAGAACTTCGGCAGTTCCTGATCACGGCATTCACCCTGTACCAGCGGCAGATTCGGAGCCACGTGACGACGGACTTCGAGGAGGAGCGCTTCGACGAGTTCGTAGCCTTTGCCAAGGTCGGCTCGGGTTCATTGGGGGGCAAGGGCCGGGGCCTTGCATTCATGCACAAGTTGTTGGCCTACCACGAGGTTCGGGCGCCCGGGGTGCGGGTCGCTATCCCCCAGACCGTCGCGCTGGCGACGGACATCTTCGAGACCTTCGTCGAGGGGAACGAGCTCCGGTCGATCGTGCAGGATGCGCCGGAACTCGAGGATCGGGCGATTCTGGACCGATTTCGGGCCGCCCGGTTCGAGCATGGCGTTCGGAACGCCCTGGCACAATTTCTCGAGGTTGTCCGTGAACCCTTGGCGATCAGGTCCTCGAGTTTGTTGGAGGATTCCCTCTTCCAGCCTTTCGCCGGCGTCTACGCGACCATCATGTTGCCGAACAACCACCCCTCTCTGGATGTCCGGCTGGCCCAGGTTTTGGAGGCTGTCAAGGTCGTCTATGCCTCGACCTACTTCCGGACAGCCCGGGATTATCTGGACAGCACGCCCTACCGGTCGGAAGAGGAGCGGATGGCCGTCCTGGTACAGCGCCTGGTCGGCAAGTCCTTTGGGAGCCGTTTCTATCCGACCTTTTCCGGCACGGCAGTCTCCAACAACTTCTATCCCTTCGGCTCAATGGACCCTGAAGACGGAGTCGCTCAGGTAGCCTTGGGCCTGGGCAAGACGGTGGTCGAGGGTTTCGAGGCCCTTCGATTCTGCCCCGTTCAACCCAGGGTTCTTCCTCAGATGTCGTCGGTCAAAGACATTCTTCGCAATGCCCAGCGCCGTTTTTATGCCCTGGACATGTCGAAGGACGACACCATTCCGGGACTTCAGACGGAAGCCAATTTGTTGCACCTCGAGACGATCGCCGCCGTTGCCGACGGGGCTGCCCGGCCGATTCTCTCGACCTACCGTCGTGCCGACGACGCGATTTCTCCGGGCTTCGACCAGGGAGGGGCGCCGCTGGTGACCTTCGACCCCATCTTGCGCGGCCGGCCCTTCGACCTTCCTGGCTTGCTGGTCAAGTTGTTGGCGTTGGGCAAGGGGGGTATCGGGTCGGCGGTCGAGATGGAGTTTGCGGTTCAGCTCGAACCCGGCCTGGATTGCGAACAGGTTTTTCACGTCGTTCAGATGCGACCGCTGGTCGTGGAGTCCTTTCAGGATGACGTGCGCCTGAGTGCAGACGAGGTGGAGCGGGCGATCGTCCGAACAAAAGTGGCTCTGGGCCACGGGCGGAGGGAGAGCCTTGCCGACGTGATCGTCGTCGACCCCGAACTCTTAGAACGCGGGATGACGGCCGAGGCCGCGCTCGTCGTCGAACAGATCAACCGTCGCCTCAGGGACGAGGAGCGTCATTGTTTGTTGATCGGCCCTGGTCGCTGGGGTTCCCAGGATCCGTGGTTGGGCATTCCGGTGTCCTGGCCGCAGATCTCGACGGCGCGCGCGATTGTAGAGACGGACTTTTCAGATCTTCAGGTCGAGCCGTCCTTCGGGTCTCATTTTTTCCACAACCTGACCTGCTTCGGCGTGGCTTTCTTCGCGGTTCATCAGGCGGAGCAAGGAGCCTCTATCCGCTGGTCGTGGTTTCGGGAGCAGCCTTTCGTGACCGAGGAATTCAACGGCGCGATCCGCCACCTCAGGTTCGACGACCCCCTTCAGGTCCTGGTTGACGGCGAGAGCGGCACCGGCGTCATCCTTCCCCCGTTGAGCCCCTGAGTAACTGAGAATAATTCTCTATTTTGATTTCTGAAAACCTCCTTGAGATTTTCAGGGAATTGCTATTGACATTTGTGAAAAATGGCACGAGACTCCATCGGATGCGTGAAGGTATCCCCCTGAGAACTCCTATTAGTCGAGGAGAATTTCACCGCTTTGGCGGGGAAATTCTCCTCAATGGCTCGTGGGCCGAATGGTCGGCCCGGGGGCCTGAAACCGCCTGGAGGTATGAAGATGACAACTGAAAAACTGTTTGCAGAAAAATTCATGCGCAATGTAGTTGCCAAGAACCCGGCCGAAACTGAATTTCACCAGGCCGTCGAGGAGGTCGTCGAGAGCCTGATTCCGGTGCTCGAACGTCACCCGAAATACCTCGACCAGAAGATTCTGGAACGCATCGTCGAGCCGGAGAGGGTAATCCTCTTCCGTGTGCCCTGGATGGACGATCGTGGCGAGGTCCAGGTCAACAAGGGTTTCCGCGTGGAGTTCAACTCGGCGATCGGCCCTTACAAGGGCGGTCTACGCTTCCACCCGACGGTCAACCTCGGCATCCTCAAATTTCTCGGATTCGAGCAGCTCTTCAAGAACGCACTGACGACGTTGCCCATGGGCGGCGGCAAGGGTGGTTCGGATTTCGATCCCAAGGGCAAGTCCGACCCCGAGGTCATGCGGTTCTGCCAGAGCTTCATGAGTGAACTCTTCCGGCATATCGGTCCCAACACTGACGTTCCGGCCGGTGACATAGGCGTCGGCGGCCGGGAGATCGGTTATCTCTTCGGTCAGTACAAGCGACTGCGGAATGCCTTCGAGGGCGTTCTGACCGGCAAAGGCCTCAACTGGGGCGGCAGCCTGATCCGTCCGGAAGCCACCGGCTACGGTGCGGTGTACTTCGCCCAGGAAATGCTGGCGACTCGCGGTGACGGTTTCGACGGCAAGCGCGTTTCGATCTCCGGGTCGGGCAACGTTGCCCAGTACGCCTCTGAGAAGTGCCTCGAGTTGGGCGCCAAGGTTGTGACCTTCTCGGATTCGTCGGGATATATTGTCATCGACGACGGCATGAACAAGGACATGTGGGACGAGCTGATGGACCTCAAGAACGTCCGTCGTGGCCGGGTTCGCGAGATGGCCGACAAGTTCTCCGGCATCCAGTACCACGAAGGCGCCAGCATCTGGAACGTCAAGTGTGACATCGCGATGCCCTGCGCGACCCAGAACGAGGTCAACGGCGAAGATGCCAAGGCCCTGGTTGCCAATGGTTGCTTCTGCATTTCCGAGGGCGCCAACATGCCGTCAACGCCTGAAGCGATCGAGGTCTACATGGCCAACAAGGTCCTCTATGGGCTCGGGAAAGCTGCCAACGCCGGCGGCGTCGCGGTCTCCGGTCTGGAAATGTCGCAGAACAGCCTGCGCCTCAGCTGGACCCGCGAGGAAGTGGACCAGCGCCTGCACGGCATCATGAAGAGCATCCACACCGCCTGCGTCGAGACGGCCGCCGAGTACGGTGACCCGGGCAACTACATCATGGGCGCCAACATCGCCGGCTTCCTCAAGGTCGCCGATTCCATGATCGACCAGGGTCTGGTCTGATCAGCTTCAGAATCAACTGTATTGAAACGGCGGCCTTCGGGCCGCCGTTTTCCTTGCATGCGCCCCTCTCCAACGGCGCGTGCCGTACACGGCT
>DAOWGJ010000058.1 GCA_030637505.1 Holophagae bacterium | reverse complement strand
TGGACCGGGGTGGGCGCCGGGCTGCCGAACGTGCCTGCCAACTCGGTGGCCGTCGATCCTCTCGACCCCCTCCAGGTCTTCGTGGCAACCGACGTGGGAGTCTTCGCCAGCAGCGACGGCGGCGACACCTTCACCGTCGCCATGAACGGCTTCCCTCTCGGCTCGGTGGTCACCGACCTGGAGATCGACGATGACCCGCATGTATTGACCGCCGGCACCTACGGCCGCGGCGCCTGGCAGACCCTGCTTGGCGGCACCCCGATCTTTGCCGACGGCTTCGAGTCCGGATTGACATCTGCCTGGTCCGTTGTTGTGCCCTGAAAACTCCTGGACTGACCACCGATATTGGTGGGGTACCCTTGGCACTGCGGCGAATTAAAGGCCGAATAATCAGGAAGATCAACTCCAACGTCGCGAATACTGACTTCCATTTGTATGATCGGACGGAATTTCTCGATTGTCTTTTTCGCGCCCAGCAGAACTTGATGTTCTGCACCTTCAACGTCGATCTTGAGGTAATCCAGGCGATCCAGGCCCTCCCAGACCATCAAATCGTCCAGTGCGACGACCAGCACCGGTTGGACCTCTTTCATCCTGATCTACAGACCTCGGATCCGGTCCATTTCAACCGTCTGCTGCTGTTGCCGGACCTTGACCAGGGTACCGGGCGGGTAGAAACCCGACCGAAGGGTCGCGTTGGGATAGGTGACCGAGCCC
Organism: Holophagae bacterium; assembly: GCA_030637505.1. Taxonomy (GTDB): domain Bacteria; phylum Acidobacteriota; class Thermoanaerobaculia; order Thermoanaerobaculales; family Sulfomarinibacteraceae; genus DAOWGJ01. The sequence goes on along the minus strand of DAOWGJ010000058.1, from coordinate 40,946 downwards.
GGTCCCATCAATACACCGGGATTGAGTACGGTGTTACAACCTGTCTTGCAGCCGTCGCCCAGGACGGCGCCGAACTTCCTCAGGCCGGTGTGGATCACCTGGCCACCGGCCCTGAAGCAGACTTCGCGCCCGATGTTCTTGACGTTGGAGAGAATGGTGCCGGCCCCCAGGTTGACGTCCCTCCCCAGGAGCGAATCCCCGACGTAGGCTTGGTGCGGCGCCTTGGCACCGGGAAAAAGGACCGAACCCTTGACCTCGGAGTGCGCCCCGACAATGCTTCCATCGCCCAGGATTACGTGCTCCCGAACGTAGGCGCCCGTCCGGATCTGCACCCCATCACCGATGACGGCTGGACCGACGATCACCGCTCCGGGTTCGACCCGACATCCTTCGCCGATCGAAATTCGATCGCCCAGCAGATGCACGCCCGGATGAAGCTCGCTTTGAATATTCCAGGAAGCCCAGGCCTCGAGATAGGCCTTGAGGCGATCGCCAAGAGCCGTCCACGCGCCTTCTCCTGACACGAAGAGATCGCCATGCCGGAAATCCCCGACATCAAAAAAGTGCTCGTAACTGAAGTCATTCATTTCACCGGTCTCATGCATTCTCGTACTCCTTTGAGTCTCTTCCCAACGAAATTCTACGCTCTTTGGAAGAAAGCTGTAAGCAATCAGCCGTTAGCAATTAGCAAGACAACTTCACAGCTCTCAGATCGACGGTATCCTCAGCTAACCGCTCAAAGCTAATGGCTAACAGCTTCTGGAGAGATGCGCCACTGCACCACCAACACCGTCTGGTCGTCATGGGCCGGTTTGCCGCCGGAAAAGTTCGAGACTTCTTCGAAGATTTTCTCGACCAGGGCCTCTGGATCCAGATGCCTTGACGCAACCACCATGGTCTCGAGCCGATCCATCCCGAACTCAATTTCACCCACTCCATGAGCCTCGGTGATGCCGTCCGAATACATCACCAGGGTGTCATCTTTGTGGAATTGGGTCAGGCCTGCAGTGTATCGGGCATTGGGGAAAGGTCCCAACGGCAAACCGCCGATTGCCAGTCGCTCGATTTCCCCCGAAGCGCGCACCAACAGGGCCGGCGGATGTCCCGCGCTGCAGTGGATCATGGTGCCGTCGAGGTCAATCTCGGCAAGAAAAAGTGAAACAAATTTGGTCGCCATCCGACTGCCGTGGATGATGCCGTTGAGCCGCTCCAGGGTCCGACCCAGTTTGTACTCGCGGGAAAGGCCCATGCGCAGACCGGTGAAGACATCGCGAACCTGCAATGCCGCCGGAAGGCCGTGCCCGGTCGCATCGGCGACGACGACACTGAAGGCCGTCTCATCCATGGGAATCAGATCATAGAAATCGCCGCCGACGACTTCAGCGGGCAGGCTCCGGGCCGCCACGACAAACTGGCCCGGCGCCTCCATGTGCCGCGGCAGGATCGAAGTCTGAATCTGACGAGCCTCCTCCATGACCGCTGCCATGCGTTCTTCACGAAGTTGCTGGTTGATCGCCAGCCGAACGATGTTGAGGGTGGAGACCAGATCTTCCCGATTTTCCTCGTGCGCATCCACATCGAAACTCAGGATGAAGTTCCCGCCATCGACGATCGCGGTGGCGAAGACCTCTCTCGTGCCCAGCAGGCTCTCGAGACTGGGGTCCAGTTCCGGGTCATCCCGGTGCATAACCAAGGTCCCCGTATCGAACAACCGTCGAATCGGGGCGTAGTTCGGGTCGACACGCTGACCCAAAATCGCAGCACCCGCTCCGCCGAATGTCGCCACCAGTTCATACGACTCGTCGTCAAGGCGGTAGATCCGCCCACCGATCAAGCCGAGGTCATCGGAAAAGGAGGTGGCCAGAAAATCCGCCGTTTGCTGGATCGTCTGGAGAGGCGTTGATCCGGCCGCAATGGTCTCCAGCGCCCTTTCGATCCGGTGATACAAGGAAATAGTCCGTCTCGGCATGGTTCGCCTGACCTTCTTACCGGTGATCTGCTACGGAGCGAAATACACAACGATCTTCGGCGTTTTCTTGATTTCTCTTAATCGGTGTACCGTCAAGTACACCTCGTTCGCTCAACCTGCGAAACCGCAGAACCTCGCTGCGTCTTCCGCCCCTCGCAACGAAAACCGGTGAGAAGGTCAGGCTGGATCATGTCACGAGAGACCGGAATCGACAAGACGGCGACCCCACAAGGGGAGCTGTTAGCAGTGAGCTATTAGCGGTTAGCTTAGAAAACTCGACCTGAGAGCTGCGAAGTTGTCTTGCTAATTGCTAACGGCTGATTGCTGACAGCTTTCTTCCAAAGAGCGTAGAATTCTGTCGGAAGAGGACCTCGGTGTAACCCCTGTCGAGCTCCGGACAAGAACTCGGTGTAGAATGCTCGCCCGCCGACACTCGAAACGTCGGCCCGGAGGAAGAATGAAGCAGATGACCTTGATATCCCGACTCGGCCTGATGTGCCTCGTGCTGGGCACCTTTGCCGGCTGCACCGGCCAGGAAGGCCCGGAAGGAACCGCGCAGGCCGCCGTTTCGAATGCCCAGAACGGGAATATTCAGTGGGCGGGGACGTGGGATGCCGCTTTCTTCAGGGCACGCTCGGAAGAAAAGGTTGTCCTGGTGACCTTCTACGCCGACTGGTGTATCTGGTGCAAAAAACTCGAAGACACAACGCTGGCCGACACCTCGGTCGCCAATTTCCTGGCTGAGAACACCGTACCCGTACGCATGGACGTCGACGGCGACGGCCGGGACCTCTCAGACCAGTACCGGGTCGATGGACTCCCGACCGTTCTGCTGCTCAGCACCGACGGCACTGAACTGGGGCGAATCCCCGGTTACCTGCCACCCGAAGGATTCCTGGAAAGGGTCCGGGCGCTCGTCGGTTGACCGGCTTTACCGCCCTTCCCTCGCTTTAGCTTCGGCTTCTTCTTTTTCTTCTTCGAGGCGTTCATCGGCACGAGCCAGAGATTGAAGGTCTGGCATCGGTTCCCCGATTCTGGGCGTGTAATAGGCCTGCTGGAACGGCCAGGGCAATTCCCAAAGACCCGGTTCGTCGCCCTCACAGGTCACCAGGGGTTCTGTCCCATCGAGAAAGGCCTCCAAGACGACCCGGCTTCGATCGGCGCAGGCCGGTACGACCACGTGACCGGAATACCAGTCCACGGCACTGAAGACCACACCAGCCGGCACGGGAAACCTCTCGGCCCTCGCCGCTTCGTCCAGCGTCTCTAAGTAGGCCTCCATGAATTTGATCCAGATCGGCAAAGCCGCGGCGGCCCCTGTCATCCTCTTCCCGATAGGCGCCTTTTTGTCCCTGCCGACCCACACACCGACCGTGATGCGGGGGGAGGACCCGACAAACCAAGCGTCGGAGTAATCGTCCGTCGTTCCCGTCTTGCCCGCCAGATGGGCATCCAACACCTTGGCTTTCTGGCCGGTGCCCCTTTTGACAACCCCTTCGAGGACGTGGAGCAAGAGATAGCTGGCCGCGGCGGGGGCCTTCCGCTCAAGGCTGGGGAAGAAACGCTCCAACGACCGCCCATCCCGGTCCCGAACCTCTGAGATGAAATACGGCGCCGGAACCTCTCCGAGATTGGCGAAGCCGGCATATGCCCGGACCAGATCGATCAGCCGTACACCCAGAGTGCCCAGGGCGAGCGACGGGTAGGGTCTCAAAGGGGTCGAGATGCCCATCGCCTTGGCGGTCTCAACAACCGCTTGACCTCCGACCATGTCCTGAAGCTTGACCGCACTGGCGTTGAAACTCAGTTCGAGGGCCCGTCTCAGGGTGGTGACGCCGAAATACTTTCCGTAATAGTTCCTGGGGCAGTAGGTCAGTTCTCCACTGCCGTCCGGAAACAGGGCCGGCCCGTCAAAAACCGTGTCCGCCGGTGTGAAACCTCGCTCGAACGCCGTCAGGTAGACGAAGGGTTTGAACGCCGACCCACACTGGAGCTTGGACTGGACAGCCCTGTTGAACTCTGACCGTTCGAAGTCGAAGCCACCGACCATCGCGAGGACAGCCCCGGTCCGGTTATCCATCGCAAGCAAGGCGCTTTCGATCTCCGGCTCCTGCACCAGCATGACCCTGAGTTCGTCGTCCGAACCGACCTCCGGCGGGGCCTCCGGAAGCCGCACCAGCACGAGGTCCCCCTTCTTGAGGATCCTGGTCAGCGAGGAGGTCCTGGTCCAGGAAGCGTCGTCGAGCCTGAGAGTCGCCTCGCGACCAGCGATGTTCAGCCGAGCGACCGAACGCCCAACCTCCAGGACGACGGCCTTGACCATCGACGACGGGTCGAACGTCAGCCCCTTCCATGAAGGATCTTCGTACGACTCAGAATCTGCCGCCAGACCGGACGTGACGACATTGGGCGGCTTCCTGTAGCCCAGGCGGGTCGTCTCCAATTCGACCAGGCCCTCTCTGACGGCCCGTTCCGCCGCCCGTTGCAGCGCGGGTTCCATCGTCACGTCGACTTGGAGGCCGGCTGTGTAGAGGGCGTCCGTCCCATATCGCTGTTCGATGGTCTTTCTGACGTGCTCGACAAAATAGTCGCCGCCGACCTTGCTCTCCCTGTGAATCGAAACTTCCAACGGTTCGTTGACCGCCGTCTCATAGGCCTCCCGGCCGATGAAGCCCAGCTCAAACATTTTGGCGAGAACGTGATTCCGGCGATTCCGGGTGCCCTCGGGGTTTCTGATGGGGTTGTGGAGACGCTCGGGGTTTTGAATCATCCCGGCGAGCATCGCCGCTTCGGGAAGCTCCAGATCGACCGCGGGCTTGCCAAAATAGACTTGGGCCGCAGCCTCGATGCCGTAGGCGCCCTGCCCCAGGTAGATCTGGTTGGCGTACATCGAGATGACCTGGTCCTTGGAGAGACGTTTTTCCATGTCCATCGCCAGGAACATCTCCTTGACCTTTCGAGTCAGGGTGCGTTCACGGCTGAGGAACAGATTTTTGGCCAACTGCTGCGTCAGGGTTGAGGCGCCCCCTCGACCGCCAAAGCGCCTGGTCATGATCGAACCGATCACAGCCCTGAGGATCGCCTTGGGATCAACGCCGCCGTGGGTGTAAAAATTGGCGTCTTCGATGGCGACGATCGCAAGCTTGATGGTGTCCGGGATAGCCTCCGGCGGAAGTTCGACACGTCGCTCCAAGGCGAAGCTGGCAGAGGCACTCCCGTCGGCGGCAAAAATGTGGGATGTGGTCGCTGGACGGTAGGTCGGAAGCTGATCCAGTTGCGGAATGTGAAGGGCTCGTGCAGCCAACCATCCGGCGAAGGCCCCGACAAGGCACCCAATAACAATCGCCCAGACCGCACGGGTCAGGAACTTGACCAATCGCGACTTCATTCGGGGAGAATAGCATTGAAGCTGTCAGCTATCAGCTGTCTTCCAGCGGCACGAGCCCGCCCTCAGGCCGGTCGAGGGCGCCCTTTTGTTGCTGCTTTGCCAGGTAGTCGTACAGGACGATCGACCCGGCAACCGCAAGATTCAGGCATGGCACGAGGCCCCATTGGGGGATCTGTACGACAATTTCCGCTGCATCAATCAGACTCCGAGGAAGGCCGTCCCTCTCGGCACCCAGGAGAAAGCACGGATTTTCAGGATATTCGGCATCGAACAGACTGACGGCTCTGCTGTCCAGTTCCACGGCCACCAGCGACCAACCACGCTTCCGGACATGTTCCAACAACGCTGTTTCGTCTTCGAGGATCGTCACATCGGTAAAATATTCGGAGGTCTTGGCGGCCTCGACGTTCCAGTCACGATCACCAACAAGAACAACTTCTTCTGCGGCAACCGCGTGAGCCGTTCTCACCAGTGTCCCGACATTGTGCTCCTTGGAAGTGTTCCAGCCGGCAATGGCCAGGGAACGCAAGCCACGCCGATAATGGTCCCGCCGGCGAGCCCTGCGGGCCAAGCGCCGCTGATGGTCGAACTCTTCCTTGGTAATCAAGCCTACTCCCCATTGCCCGGCATCCGAAGCGGCGAAAACCGTCCTGCCGGCATCCGCCGATCGGTCATAGAGTAGCAAGGAGTTTCCCGAACAAACGAAATCCCGCGAACGCGGGATTTCGTGACGGCGGGTGTACCCACCCGGGCCTTCGCAGAGGGTAACGCGGCTACGAGGTCCGACCAAAACCCGCGGTCCGGAATTCCCGGACACTTTAAATATGTGTCCAGGATCACCCGGTGTCAAGAGGGAACCCAAATATTTCCGGGACCATCCGTTGATCCTGCGCCAATTCCGGGCTACATTAAGACCTCAGATGAGTAATTTTCAACGGCGATCTGCTTCAAGATTACTCATCTGAGGTACTACCAGGGAGGCCTCCATGCCGTCAGGAATTCGCGCCGCCGCATCAATATTGTTTGCTTTGATTCTGGTTCTTTCCTTCGGATGTTCCAGCACTCAACCCAAGGCCGAGTCCACCGCACCAACAGTCGTCGACACCACGCCAACGCCTGCGCCCCAACCTTCGGTCGATGAAGAGTACGTCGCCGATGGCGGCGCCGAAACCGTTGTCTCCGAACAGGCCATCGTCGAAGACCTCCCGGCGGATCTCATCAGCCTCAACGCCCGTGGCTACCTCGATGACGTGTTCTTCGAGACCGACAGCTACACCATCGGCGAGGCCTCCCGGGAGCACATTGCGGGTAACGCCTCATGGCTCAACCAGTATTCGTCAGTCGAAATCCTGATCGAGGGACACTGCGACGAACGCAACACACGAGAGTACAATTTGGCCCTCGGTGAAAGGCGCGCCAACTCGGTCAAGGACTACCTGGTCTTTCTGGGAATCTCTCCGCAGCGGATCCGGACGATCAGCTACGGAGAGGAACGGCCGTTCTCATTCGGCCACGACGAACAATCCTGGTCCCAGAACCGGCGCTCACACTTCGTCATAACAGCCCGCTAGAACACAGGAGAACACCACCATGCGCCAGGTTCTGATCGTCGTTCTCGCAATCTCTGCCCTCGCCTGTGCCTCAGGCGAGGATATGGCCCTCCTCCACCGTGAAATCACAGATGTTCAGCGTGAAATCCAAGGCATGAGGAGCAATGCTCCTGAACGGCAAGACCTCACCTCGATGGAGAATCGCATGAAGGAGCTGACAGAAAAGAACATGCGGTCCAATGCCGATTTGGCGATGCAGGTTCAGAAACTCCAGGAGCGCATGGAAGGGCTTCATGCCAGCCTTGAACTGACCACTCGCCAACTGCAGCAGATTTCCCAGGAACTGGCGGCCGCGCGAAGCCGATCGACGGTTGCGCTTCCTCCGGTAACGGCAATGCCGAATACCGACGCAGAAGGTAGAACCGGGGGGCCCCCGACGGCTCTGGCCGCCGGGGCTGCGGTTGGTGCCACGGCGGTCGCTTCGCCTGGCGCAGAGATGTCCCCCGACCGGCTTTACCGGTCGGCCTATGAGGACTACATGCGTGGAAATTACGACCTGGCCGCACAGGGCTTCCAGGACTACCGGCGCCGCTTCCCTGATACCGAGCTTTCGGACAACGCCCTCTATTGGGTCGGAGAGTGCTACGCGGCCCAGGATTTGACCGACGAGGCAATCCAGACCTTCAGCCAAGTTCTCGAGGACTATCCCAACTCGGACAAGGGTGCCGCCTCTCAACTCAAGAAGGGCCTCTTGTACCTGAATTCAGGCGACCAGGGCCAGGGTGTTGTCAACCTCCAGTACGTCGTGTACGAACACCCCGGCACAAAGGAAGCAGATCTCGCCCGTGAAAAGTTGCGATCACTGGGATTGAATATTAGATAGAGAGAGCTTTCAGCCGGCGGATCAGAGCTGAAAGCTGACAGCTGACAGCTGACAGCTTTATTGCCCCTAGCATTCCGCCGCATGTTTCGCTAGAATACGCGCCCTGTGTGCGTGCCGCCTACTTGGTGAGTACGTAAGAATTCAAGGAGAAGACAGTATGGCCACCATCAAGGGAACCAAGAAACAGGCCCGGAAGCGCCACCGCCAATCTTTGGAGCGGCGAATGAGGAACAAGTCCGTTCGCACCAGAGTACGGCGCCAGATGCGTTTGATGCGCGTAGCACTCGACGAGGGCGACGCCGCCAAGGTTCAGGAACTGCTTCCACAGACGATATCGATCATCGATGTCGGTTGGCGACGGGGCGTCCTTCACCGAAAGACCGCCTCCCGGTACAAGAGCCGCATGGCACGGCAAGCTCAGGCCGTGATCAACTCAACGGAGGCCTGAGTCATGAACGAGGCTCTGCTCACCACGACGATTCCTGATGGTGAGCTCCTGAGCCGCGGAAAAGTTCGGGACATCTATGCCGCAACCAACGCGCTGGTTCTGGTCGCCACCGACCGGATCAGCGCGTTCGACCATGTGCTCGATCCGGGCATTCCCGGGCGAGGGAAGGTGCTGACGCAGCTGTCCAACTTTTGGTTCGAGAAACTCAGCGATATCATCCCCAACCACGTGCTGGCAACCGAGCTGTCGGAGTTTCCGGAGCCCTTCAGGTCCCACCCGGAGCTGTCGGGCCGGTCCCTCCTGGCGCAGCGGCTGGAGCCGATCCCGGTTGAGTGTGTCGCCCGCGGATTCATCACTGGATCCGGCTGGAAGGAATATCTCACCGACTCAACCGTGTGCGGATTGCGCCTTCCCCCGGGCTTGGTGGAGTGCGAGCAGCTTGGCGAGCCGATTTTCACCCCGGCCACCAAGGCAGTCGAGGGTCACGATGAGAACATCTCATTTGACCGCATGGTTGACATCGTCGGAGGTGAAACCGCGGAGCGGCTCCGTGAGGTCACCATGACCCTGTACGCAGAGGCCGCCTCCTTTGCGGCTGAACGCGGGATCTTGATTGCCGACACCAAGTTCGAATTCGGTTTTGATCAGAATGGCGTCATCGTCTGGATGGATGAGGCCCTGACCCCGGATTCATCTCGTTTCTGGCCCGCCGAAACTTACAGCCCCGGCAGTCAGCAACCCTCTTTCGACAAACAATTCGTAAGGGATTGGCTTTTGGAGAGCGGCTGGAATCGGGAGCCGCCGGTGCCGACTCTGCCTCCCCACGTCGTGGAGGGAACTCTCGAACGATACCGACGTGCCTTCAGCCTGCTGACAGGCCAAGACCTCGGTTTTTGAGCTGATTCAATATTTCCTGTTGAGAAGGAGACGAACAGATGAGTGTGAAGACCTTCGCCACCGAAGACATCCGTAACGTTGCCGTCACCGGGCACTCCGATACCGGCAAGACCTCGCTGGTCTCGGCCATGCTGTTTGACAGTGGCACCATCAATCGATTGTTGAAGGTTGATGACGGGAACACCATCACCGATTTCGACGAGGACGAGCACGATCGGAAGATCACGATCAGTACTGCTATCGCTCACGTCGAGCACAATGGGTGCAAGATCAACCTTATCGACACTCCCGGCTACGGCATCTACACCACGGACGCCCTTCAGGGACTGCGAGTAGCCGACACCGCCTTGATCCTCGTATCCGCTGTGGCCGGTGTCGAGGTCCAGACCGAGAAAATGTGGAAGGCCGCCGCCTCTTTCAATCTTCCCGTGATCTTCGGCATTAACTCGATGGACAGGGACCGCGCATCCTTCAGTCGTACGATCGAAAACCTCCAGAAGAAGTACGGCCGAGAGGTAACGCCCCTCCAACTCCCAATCGGCGCCGAGAGCGCCTTCTCCGGAGTCATCAGTCTTTTGAGCGGCAAGGCCTTCACCTGGCCCCACGACCAAAGTGGGAAAATGACCACGGCCGATGTTCCCTCGGAGATGGCGGACGAGGTAGCCGCCGCTCGCGAAGCCCTGATGGAGATGGTCGCTGAACAGGATGAAGCCCTTATGGACGCCTACCTCGAAGAGGGCGAACTGGATGAGGCCACCCTGATCGAAGGTCTGAAAAAGGCTATCACCGCCAGGTCTCTCTTCCCGGTGTTCTCTTTTTCCGCCGGCAGGAACATCGGCGTACAGCCGCTGATGGATGCCCTGGTCAATCTGGCTCCTTCGCCCGATTGGCGACCGGTTGCGGCCGTCGTCGAGGGAGAGGAGACGGAACTTCCGATCTCCGGCGACGAAAAATTCTCCGCGTACGTCTTCAAAACCATCTCCGATCCCTTCTCGGGCCGGATTTCCCTGATCCGCGTCTTTTCGGGCGGAGTCGCGTCGGACACAACCGTGACCAACAGCACTAGCGGCTCTACCGAACGCCTCGGCGCCCTTTCGATCATTCAGGGCAAGACCCTCGAGCATGTTTCGGAGCTGGCACCCGGCGACATCGGCGCCGTGCCGAAGCTCAAGGACAGCAACACCTGCGATTCCCTGTGCGAAGCCAAAATGAACATCAAGATTCCCGCCGTTCAGATCCCGGAGGCAGCGATCTCTTTCGCCCTTGAGGCCAAGTCCAAGTCGGACGAGGACAAGTTGGCAACGGCCCTGCGCCGGATCCAGGACGAGGACCCGACGATCAAGATCGGCCGCGACCCCCAAACCAAAGAAATGCTGATCTCAGGCACCGGCCAACTCCACGTTGAGGTGATCGTCGGCAGGCTGAAGAAACGGTACAACGTTGATGTCGTCCTGCACCAGCCCAAGGTCCCGTATCGTGAGACGATCACCAAGAGCATCGAGGTGACGACGCGGCACAAGAAGCAGACCGGAGGTTCGGGACAGTTCGCACAATGCACGATCACGATGGAACCCAACCACGGGCAAGGGTACGAGTTCATCGACAAGATTTTCGGCGGATCGATCTCGCAAACGTACCGCCCTGCAGTTGACAAGGGCATTCGGGAGGCGGCCGAGCGGGGCGTGCTCGCCGGCTTCCCGATGGTCGATTTCAAGATCACCTTGACCGACGGCAAAGAGCACGCCGTCGATTCTTCGGAAATGGCCTTCAAGCAGGCCGGGAGAAAGGCCTTCAGGGATGCTGCCGGAAAGTGCAAACCAACCCTGCTCGAACCGGTGATGACGGTCGAGGTTTACACGCCCGAAGACGCCATGGGGGACGTGATGGGTGATCTCAACTCACGCCGCGGTCGCCTGCAAGGCATGGACACCGATGACGGAACAACGACCATCAAGGCTCAGGTTCCCTTGGCTGAAATGCTGACCTATGCGCCGACCCTTCGCTCCATCACCGGCGGGCGCGGTGACTTCCACATGGAGATGACCGGCTACGTCGAAGTCCCCAAACAGTTCCGGGACAAAGTCATTGCTGCGGCCAACCTTGAGGAGGAAGAGGACGAGTAGGGCTGAAGGCGGGAGTCTCTACCGCCCCCGTGCCTCCACCACAAACTCCGGCGGATCGAGAATGGTCTTCTTGACAGCACACTGGTGGACCGAGCGCTCCAACGCTTTGTGGTACTTCTCGGGAAATTCCGGGGGCGTTTCAACAGTGATCCTAATCGTGGCCATTCGGCTGGTTTCGGGGTCGCGCTCCCAGCTCTGCGTCAGGGTGATATCTTCGACAGGTAGCTGCCGCCTTTGGCAGAAGCCCAGAATGTAGATCCCCGCACAGGTAGCCAGGGAGGCCAGGAAAAGGTTGTAGGGCTCCGGCGCCGAACCCTCGCCTCCGGCGTCGGTGTGCTGGTCCGTGGCAATCTCGAACCCGTTGTAGTCGGCATACACTTTCTTGCCACCCGGGAAAGTGACTCTCATCTCGTTGCTCATAGATGTCTCCTAACCCGGCTTGGCCGGGTTGCTATCAGCTGTCAGTCGGTGTCGGCTTCGGCTTCAGGAACACCGCCAGTTCCTCGCGGTTACCCTTCCGTCCGGCAATGGGCGAGGGTATCACCGCGAGCACGGTCAGTCCGAGACCCTCGAGATGTCCAACGACACCATCGATGACCTTCCGTCGAATATCGTCATCCCTGACAATGCCGCCCTTGCCAACCTGGTCGCGTCCGGCCTCAAACTGAGGTTTGACCAGGCACACGAGGTGACCGCCAGGCTCGAGGAAGGGCAGGACAGCGGGGACGACCAGACGAAGCGAAATGAAGCTGAGGTCCATCGTTATCAACTGAACCGGAAAGGGAAGTTCCCCGGGTCCGAGGTGGCGCGCGTTGACCCCCTCCATCACGATGACCCGGTCATCCGACCTGAGCCGCCAATCCAGCTGGTTACGCCCGACATCCAGGGCGATCACCCTGCGGGCCCCTCGATCCAGGAGAAGGTCGGTAAATCCACCGGTGGAGGCGCCGACATCAAGGCAGTCCAACCCCGAAGGATCAATGGGAATGACCTCGAGGGCCGCGGCGAGCTTCAGTGCCCCTCGCCCCACCCACGGGTGATCCGCCTGATCAACCTCGATCGTCGCGCCGGGGTCGGTCTGGGCGCCCGCCTTGGTATGGACCTGCCCATCAACCCGCACCTTTCCGGCCATGATCAAAGCCTGGGCCCTGACCCTCGATGGCGCCAAACCCCGTTCGGTGATGATGACGTCGAGCCGTCGCTTCGCTGCCATGCGGCCTATGGTAGCTGAAGTGGAAGCTGTCAGCGATCAGCTCTCAGCTCTCAGCTGGAAAGCGCGTTCGACAAGTGTCTAAAGAAGCTCGCGCAGTCTCGCATAACCGGATCGGCTGACCGGGACCTGGACCCCGTCTGCGAGAATGGCGATACGGCTGTCCTTGGCGTAGAGTTCTATTCGAGAGATTCGGTCGATGTTGACAACGAACGACCGGTGGACGCGGATGAACCGATCCGGATCAAGCCGGTCGGCCAGCGCGGCCAGGCACTGCGGCTTGATATGCTCTCTCGGCCCGACGTGGATTGCCACGGCATCGTCCCGGGCCTCAATGAAGTCGACATCATCGATCAAAATGACGTGTACCTGCGCGCCCTCGCGCACCATGATGCGTTGCAGGTGAGAGGCGTGGGGTCGGGCCGCGGCCGCGATCTCCTCATAAGGAATCTCCGGAGTTCGACCCTTCCGAGTACGAGCCCTCTCGAGAGCCAGAGTCAGGCGTTCGGCCGAGAAGGGCTTGAGAAGGTAATCAACTGCATGGACCTCGAAGGCCCGCAGGGCATGCTCGTCGTAGGCCGTAACGAAAATCACCGGCAGGCCCGGATCGAGCAACTCGACAACCTCGAAACCGTCCAGCTTGGGCATCTGAATATCGAGCAGGAGGATGTCCGGCTCATGATCGGAGACTGCCTTGACCGCCTCGAATCCGTTGCAGCACTCGGCCACGACCTGGATCCCCGGCAGCCCATCCAACAGCTCGCGCAGCAGCCGTCGCGCAGGCTCCTCGTCATCGACGATGATGACCCGCAGCAGCTGATCTCCTTGATGTGTCATTCGCTGTGCTCCTCGGTGTCAATCGGCAGCACCACCTCGACCCAGAAGGTATCACCCTCGGCGTCGGCCCTGAGTCGGGCTGCAGTTCCATACAGACTGTGAAGCCGTTGCCTGAGGTTGGTCAGGCCCATTCCTGACCCACGGCGTCCGAGCGCCTTCGGGTCAAAGGGATTCTCCACGATCAGGCGCAGACGCCCTGATCGGCAGTGCGCAGCAATGTGAATGGTGCCACCTTCGAGCATCGTCGAGATGCCGTGCTTGAGGGCATTTTCAACCAGGGGTTGCAGAACCAGAGGCGGCACCAAACAGGCACGGCTGCTTTCGTCAAATTCCAGATTCACCTCGAGCCGAGACCCGAAACGGGTTCGCTCGAGAAGGAGGTAGAGTTCCAGGGTTTCGAGTTCCTCTGCCAGAGTGACGGTCGCCCTCATCCCCAGACCCAGGCTCGCCCGAAGGAAGTCTCCCAATTGCACACACATGGCACGAGCGCCGCCGGCATCAGCAGTGATCAGTGACGAGATCGAGTTGAGGCTGTTGAAGAGAAAATGGGGGTCAACCTGTGCCCGAAGTGCCCGCAGCTCGGCCTCACGGGCCTCGATCTCGGCGCGGAGGGCACGCCGGTCGGCCTCGCGTGAAGCCTCGAAGGCCACCACCAGGTAGTGCGCCGCCACTGCCAACAGGTAGAGCAGCGCCCCGGCCGCGATCAGCAGCCCAAGCTGGCCGCGAATACGTTCCTCAACCCCGGGGAAGAGTCCTCCTCGATCGAGCCCTCTTGCTATCCCCATCGCAACGGCGGACCAAAGGGAAGCCGAAACCGCCGCGGTCGCCAGGTGGGTGACCAAAGCCTTGGCCGCGCTGGTACCCCGCAGGGGAAGAGCGCTGCAGGGATACCAGGCGGCGAGGCAGAGGAAGGCGTAGACGATCGAGAGGGGCAGAACCAGAACCACGGCCTCGGCCCAGGGGCTTCCGGCAGACAGGACCAGCATCCCGGCCAGCATGGCCGCCACCGGCGCCCATGCCGCCATGTAAATCGTCAACCGGTCGCTTTTGGCGAGGATCGGGTGCATTACCTAGTTCTTGATCTCGACCCCGCCCATGATGGCGAAGCCACGGACGACCAGCACCTTTCCACCCTGAGACGCGGGGCCCCGAGTCTTGTCCTCGAACGCGCCCATGATTGCCGTACCCCGGACCTGTACCTCCCAGTCCCCCGGCACCCTGAGTTCCACCCCGCCCCAAAAGGCGAAAGTGTGGATTTCGGCCGGGCCTCCTGTCGAGCCGCAATCGGTGAGGTCGATCTCGCAGCCACCGAGCAGGGCAGTCGCATCGCCACCTTGAAAATCGTCGCAGCTGATGTGACGCTGGACCCCACCCATCACTGCGGTGGCGTCAAAGAAGGCAGAATCCTCCAAATCGATCTGACGCCGGCCGCGAGTCAAGGCACGCCAAAGCATCTGCACGCCAAAGAGAACCAGCAACAGAGGCCACAGGTCCCAGACGTTGAAAGCCCAGAGGTCGAGGGAATTGAGCAAAAGCAGGCTGCCGATGACCAACCACAGCAAACCGGCGCCCAATCGGCGGTCGCGCCCGGGCTGGATGATGTGGGCGAGGCCCAGCATGATCAATAGCACCGGCCAGTAGTCGAACAGGTGCTCGACATTCATAATGTCCAGATTGTCCAGGGTGAGCAGGATGCCCATGGTCAGGACCCCGAGGCCGAGAATGGCCTTGCCAACCGGCCAGCCCCGAGACCGACAGGACCTGTCCTCGTTCTGATGGTCGGTGCCGTTTTGGTAACCGCGGTGTGAACTGTCGCGCATATCGCATCTCCTTTCACCACTCACAATAGGTCGAGGGTCCATCAGAAGCACGCCGTTTTCGGCGAATGGCGGTCGGACCCGGGTGAACGGTGGCAGCGAATGAATTGTACCTGCAGCCGTATCGGTCAACGGTGATTCCGGCCCGGTCAATGGCGACCATATCAGTTTCCAAGGGCGCCCCCTCTAGGACGGCGCGTGCCTGGTACGGCTTTCTTCATCAGGCAGACGTAACGCCCGAGCCGTCGTTGCGAAGAAAGCCGATACCTGGCAACGCTCGGCGACACCGTCAGCAATCGAGTCTCGGCCGACGCCGTAGGCCGCCGAGGTCGTTTTCCTCAAGGGGCGAGGCTCTCCCGCCTCCGATCCTGTTTCCCCTTGAGGAAAACGCTCCGAGCGGGAGCGGGCTTGCGCGCTCCCGAAGGCCGGGGTTGGCGAAAACAGCGTCCGGATCAGCGTTAGCGACGGCGACGGCGTCCGCGTCAGATGGCAGCGACAGCGATCAGGTTCAGCGTCAGCCGGCAGGATCAGGGCCTTCCTTACTGCCCACCAACCGCCAGGACCCACCCCTCCGGATCCACCTCGACCGGTTGGCCCGGGACCAAAACGAACTCGGCCGTGCCGCCCGGCATCTCCACTCGGCGGATTTCTTCCCCCACCCTGATCGGCAGAGGCATTTCGAAGCCCATTTCTTTCCACGACAGCTGGACCAGATCACCATCCGGCCTGGTCTCTCGGCTGATGGACCACCGGGGCAGTTTCGCGCTGAAGACGTATGCGTTCCAGAACCAGTCCAGGTCATCCCTGCCCGAAACCTCGGCGACCAGGGCGATGAGATCCTCGGTCTCCACGAAACCGTATGCAAATTCCTCATCGTTGGCGAACCGCCACACAACCTCGAAGAAATCGTCGTCTCCGAGAAGCCACCGCAGCATGTGCAAGACCCAGGCGCCCTTGGGGTAAATGTCTCCGGTGTAGGCCCCGGCCGAGGTCAGATCGTCGCCCTGAACGATCGGCGTGCGGTTGTGAATTCGGCTGCGCACCATCGCCATGTAGTCCAAATACCGCTGTTCCCCCAGTGTGTCGAGCACATAAAGAGCCTCGGCGTAGACCGCGAACCCCTCGTGCAGCCAGAAGTCCGCCCAGTCCTTCGCCGTCACCTTGTTGCCCCACCACTCATGCGCAACCTCGTGCAACAAGAGCGAGTCGAAGGCGTAGTCGTTGTCTTTGAACTGATCTCCATAGGCCACGAGGGTCTGATGCTCCATTCCGAGGTAGGGCGCGTGGGCGACCCAGAACTTGTCCTCGAAGAAGGGATACTCGCCGAAATATTTCCCAAACACCTCAAGAATCCGCGGCATCTGGCGCCACATGATGCGAGCCTCCTCGACATTCTCGGGCAGGGACCAGAAGATCAGGGTCTCTTCGAGGGTTCCGTCGACACCGTGGTAGGGCTCTTCGATCGGCACATAGGGCGCGATGTTCAGCGTCACCAGATAGTTGTTGATCGGATAGGAGACATGCCACTCGGTCGTGATCGTGCCGTCACTGTTATCCCTCTCGGCCACCTTTCTACCATTCGAGAGCCCGACCAGGTCATCGGGTACGGTCAGCGTGATATCGATGCCCTCGTCCGGCTCATCCGAAGGGTGGTCCTTGCACGGCCACCAATTGTCACCTCCGTCTCCCTGACCGGTGACGCCGATCCACGGAGCACCCGACGGTGTCTCGGACCATACGAAACCATCGATCCACGGAGGTTTCAGGGCCACTTTCGGTTTGCCTCCGTACGTGATCTGCACCCTGTGGCGTTCGTGGGCGCCCCAAGACGGGACCAGCGAAACCCTGATGAGACCGTCGTCGTGCTCGAACTCGGCAACCACCCCATCGACATCGATCTCGGCCACCTCCAAGTGGTCATCGAGATTGATTTCAAACAGGGCCAACGGCGCCACCGTTTCAACCGTAGCGGTCGTCCGGCCGTTGATCGTCTTCGACTCAGGATTCACCCCGACGTCGATTCGGTAGTGCCGCACGTCGTACCCTGCCATGGTTGGAGACAACGGACCGCCGGAGTCCAGCATCTGGTTCTTGACGTACCAACCAATACCGAGCAGGGCGACACCGATCAGCAGAACGAGAATCACGGAAATTACCGAAAATATCTTCAACCAACGAGGAAACTTGATCTTCATCCTTCACCCTTCACACTTCAACTTCCAACACATCCCGAAGAGCAACTCCGATCTCCTCCAACGAATACGGTTTGGCGATAAATGCACAGTCACCAAGGGATCGAGCCTTCCGGACTTCTTCATCCTGGGAAAAGCCGCTGGCAATAACTGCCTTCTGGCCCGGACGGAACCCCAGAATCGTCTGGTAGGTCTCTCGACCGTTGATTCCGGGCTCCATCAACATATCCAGAAGGAGGACATCAAACGCCTCGTGCCGGAGCCTCTCGATGGCCTCTTCTCCGCTGGAAACCGAAGCAACCTCATAGCCCAGCCGCGCCAGCAACGCCCAGGCTATCTCCCTCTGTACCGCAACATCATCCACTATCAGGATCCGCTGCCCAGTACCGCGAAGCTCCTCCAGAGACACACTTCCATTTCTCTCGAGAGGAGGGTCGGTCGTGACGGGAAAATAAAGGTCAAATGACGTTCCCTGCTCGCCTGAGACCACGTCGATGAACCCGTCATGGTTCTGGACGGTGGTCCAGACAACGGTCAGGCCCAGGCCGGTCCCGGTCCTGCCCACGATCTTCTTGGTGAAGAAGGGTTCGAAGATCCGATTCCGGTGCTCTGGGTCGATTCCCGGACCGTTGTCCACTACCCTCAAGACCACACAGTCCCCATCCGGCGCCCCATCTGGACCTGCGGGCTGCCCAGCATGCCCTTGCCGCAGGAAGGACTCGATATCGACTCGCCCCCCGGTCGTCTCCTGCCCGAAACTCTCGAAGGCGTTGGTTACCAAATTCGCGACGACCTGCCGAAGATGCACCGGTGAACCGGAAACCAAATGAGGTCTCTCATTCAGGGCCGCGTCGATTGCGACATTTGGGTGATTCGACGACATTGCAAAAAAATCAGGAGAACTCAGATACTCCCTGACGACAACGCTGAGAGAGACCGGCTGAGTCTTGGTGGCGACGCCCCGAGAAACCGCCATCAGGTCCTTGACGACTGCCGCCGCTTGATCACCACTCTTCTTGATGGTTTCGATCGCTCGGCGCGTTTTGGGACTCAAGGTCTCGTCCATCAGCAGCAGTTCAGGGTAGCTGACGATGCCGGACAGAATGTTGTTGAGGTCGTGGGCCACCCCGCCCGCAAACAGACCAACTGCTTCCATCTTCTCCGACCTCGCCAATCGCTCCTGGAGCCTGTGGCGCTCGATGGCGTCTCGTTCCTGTTGAGCGAGAAGTTCGTCGATCTCGGTCTTGACAAGATTGATGGCCTCGTACACAGGCGCCAGCGGATCGCAGGGGTCGACATCGTCAAAGTTGATGTCGTCACCCGTGCCCCAGGTAATGGCCCCGAGCACTTTCAGGAGTTCATTGATTTTCTCTGGTGGCACTCCCATATCCGGCTGCGTCGTTGCCTGCTGCCCTGGAAGGGCAATGGAGCCTCTGCCCGTGTCGGCTGAGACGAGGCCTTCGATGTAATCCAGTCCCTCCTCGAAGGTCTTTGCCACGTGAACCTTGAACGGGGCCAGGGCTGCCGAAACCTTGATCACCGTCTTCATCAGAGGATTCAATCCATAGAAGACCTCGACGTCAAACGGGTTCTCGTGGTACCACCGCGTCATGCGGCGAACGTACCCAAGCCGCCCCGCGTGGCTGGATTTCTCGACGTTTCCCAACCCGGCAAGGATGGAAAACGGCTTGCCCTTGAGGCCGGATTCCCGAATGACCGTGTCGCGCAACTCGAAGATCGGATCAAGGTGTTCCTCCCTGATCCGTCCCTCCTGTACAGAATGCACGACCGATGAGTTGAGAACCTCGAACCTGATCGAATAGCCGTCCAGTTCCAATTCCCATCCGGGGTCCGTCAGGACCGTCGATGGGATCGGCAAAGGCCGTTCGTCGGCCGGCAAGGACCGGAGGATGGACATCGCCACCTCGATCGCCTCTTGATAGAACCCAACGATGTGAACTGGAAAGGTCACAACCTTGAGCCTGATTCCCAGCCGAACCGTCGCGGAGAAGAAGGGACTCAACCCGAAGAGAATCAGGCCCCGAAGTCGCGGCCACCCAGAGATCGTCGAAGCAAAGAGTTTGCGGGCCGCCACTGTAGTCCCAGACAACCCTGAGTAGTCCGAGATCCAGACGAACGGAAGGTTGGCGGGCACGTTAGTTCTGACCAACTCTTCAATCTGGTCGGTGATCGCCCGATTTGATGCCTCGCGGACAAACCCGGTCGGTCGGGTATAAAGGATCTGCTCGCCGATCAATCGCACCGTTAAACGGTGATCACCACCGAGGAGGACATTCGTCCACTCCGGCCGAATCCGGACCGGAAGCCGTGAATACAAACAGGACGCACCAACCGAAGTCCCGTTCGAGCTGTCTCCCTGGATCACGCCGACAATCCCTCCCTGTGGCTGAAATCTGCTCGAGATCAGCGTCGTCTCCCAGTGTAACCAAACTGGAGAGAGTTGGGTCCATCGAACACAACAGGAATGTTACGAACCTCCGGTGTCATTTCGAAGAACACTGTTGAGGCCAAGGACTCCTGAGTCTCCCGTTTGAGCAGTCAGGTCGATCACAACGATGCGCGTTCTGACAGCTGACAGCTGAGAGCTGTGAGCTATTCTCCGTACATCCCCTCGATCAGATCTTCGTACCGCTCCATCGCGATGTTGCGTTTGACCTTCATGGTCGGCGTCAGAAGACCGTTTTCGATGGTGAACTCGTCGACCAGGCGAAACTCCTTGATCGTCTCGTATGATGCCAGTTCGGCATTCTTTGCCTGGAGTTCACCGTCAATCAGGGTGATGATTCTCTCGTCGGCCATCAGCTGGGCGAGATCACCGCCTTCAATGCCCTGTTCCTCGGCAAAGGCCCGGATGTTGTCGGCATCGACGGTAATCAACGCCACCAGGCACGGTTTCCGGTCGCCGATGGCACAGATCTGGTTGATGTATTTCGATGTCGCAATCAACCCTTCGATAGCCGACGGCGCAATATTCTTGCCGCCGGCGGTGATGATCAGATCCTTCTTGCGGCCGGTGATCCTCAAGAAATTCTCCTCGTCGATTTCCCCAAGGTCCCCGGTGTGCTGCCAGCCATCAGAGCTCAGGGTTTCGGCGGTCTCGGCCGGCATCTTGTAGTACTCCCTCATGATGTTCCGGCCCCGGTAGAGCACCTCGCCGTCCTCGGCAACCTTCTGTTCGATCCCGGGCCCGGGAAGCCCGACCCAGCCGAAGCGGTAATTGTCGTGGCGGTTGAGGTTGGTGAAGGAGGTGTTCTCGGTCATGCCGATGCCTTCGACAATCAAGATCCCCGCGGCGTGGAAGAACTTGGCAATCGAGGCATTGAGCGGTGCGGCGCCGCTGATGCACCACCGAACCCGGCCGCCGAGGGCCGCCTGGACCTTTGAGAAAACCAATTTGGTGGCCAAGCCGTATTGAAGGCCCAGCAAGAAGGGGATGGGCTGATGCGCCAGTTTGCAATCACTGACCCGATCGCCGACCGAGCGGGCCCAGTTGAAGATCGCCAGGGCTGCGCCGCCTTTGGCCTCTGCCCCCGAAATAATCTTCGAATAGACCTTCTCGTAGACCCGCGGCACGCTGGGAAACCAGTGGGGACGCACTATCTGGAAGTCCTCGATGATCGTTTCCATGCTTCGGGCGAAGGTCGTCGTTGATCCGCCGACCAACGCACTGAAGACCAAAGTTCGAGCGAAGATGTGGGCCAACGGCAAAAAGAGCAACGTTTCATCACCCTCCAGAATCTGGGTCGATCCATAGACCGACTGCGGCGTAAAGGTGAGATTGTCGTGAGTCAAAACGGCGCCCTTGGGGATCCCGGTCGTGCCCGAGGTGTAGACGATCGTGGCAACATCTTCAGGGCCAACCGCGTCGATTCTTGCCTCCAACGCCTCGTTGGAGATATCGACTCCCAGCTCGAGGAACTCGTCATAGGTCATGACCCAGTCGTTATTCGGCGCCTCTCCGGAGAATAGGATGACTTTACGAACAGCCGGGATCTCTTCCCGGATCTCCAGCAGTTTCTCCAACTGAGCCTCATCCTCGGCAAAGACCAGGACGGCCTCCGAGTGATTGATGATGTACTTGACATCCTCGCCCAGGAGCGACTGGTAAATGCCAACGGCACAGGAACCGATCGAAGCACATCCGACATCGGTCAAGACCCAGCGATAACGGGTGTAGCTCAGGATGTTGGCCTTGTCACCCTTTTCGAGTCCGAGCGCCATCAGGCTCTTGCCGACCCGTCGCGCCTGATCGCGAAACTCTTCCCAGGTCACCGACTCTGTCTCTTTGGAGTCGAGAATCCATCGATAGGCATCCTGATCACCCCACCGATCAACCGTTTCGCTCAACATGTGGTAGACGTTTCGGAAGTCTTTGATCTCCATGGAGGCTCCTTTTCCAATACCGGCGGGTTGTTCCCCTGAGGTTAACCGAAAACTCAAGACTGATCAACGGCCCACCTCGCCGGAAACAGCGCACGGGTTCTTTCAAGGCGTCCTGAAAGCTCCTACCGCACTACCCGATAGAGGACCGTCGATCCCTGATCAGCCCAGAGAACAACCCCGGCCATTCCCTCAAACGGGTCGACTGCATCCAAACCGTAGGTTTCTCGCTCAAGATCGCCGAGCACAATCCAATCGACACCATAACGATCCAGGGCCCTCCGCCTCTCCCCGTCATCCGCCCCGGCGTAGATTGTCTCCAGATCATGGACCCTGTCCTCTATCGCCCTCAGACTCTGACCCCGCTGCCGCAAGTGCCATTCCCAGCCGACGACGGTCGGCAGCCCGGTGTGCATGGCGATCCTGGTGAACTGCCGGTAGCTGGGCCCGGCAGCCTCTGCGACCACCTCACCAGGGCGCGCGGCACCGTTGAGCGCTTTTATCAGAAAGGCATCCTCCGGATCACTTCGGAGAAAGGCTCTTCCGTCCAGGGTCGGACGCGGCGACGCCTTTCGCGGCTGAAGCCAACCCTGGGCGATCCCGAGCGGCAGATTGACCAATGCGACCGGCGCCAACACGAGGAATACGGGCAAGGCCATGAGCAGCATTCGGCCTCGGGCCCGCAGGAGCACAATCACCAACGCCACCGCCAACAGCAACCAGGCGCCGTTGTAGGTCTTGAAAATCGTGTTCATGCGGTCCATCAGGGTCAATCGCTCGGCCAAGGCCACGAGGACCATCGCGGCACCGGCGAGCGACCATGCGGTCGCCTGCCATCGGTCAGGCGCCCACCGCACCATCGTCAAAAACAGTGCCGCAGCCGCCAGGGCCACTGCAGCAGCGGACGACCCAAAGGCCAGCCCGAGAGCCACGCCCGCCGCCATGAGAGCTCCGGTGATCGCCAGGTCCTTCCGGGGCCGGATGACCGCCGCTGCAGCCAGGGGCGCCAGGAAGAGTCCAAAATGACGGAGGACCGCCCACCAAGGCGCAAAGTCCCCCGGCGTCACGAACACCAGGGGGCGCCCCCCAGCCCCTCCGCTGCCTCCGAGCCAGGTCATCAATTCCACCAGGAAGGGTACCGCCGCGACGGCACTGAACGCCGCCGCCGCTCCCAAGCGAGCCAGGGCTTCGACAGGCCTCGGGGCAACGGCCACTACGGCAAGCAACAGCGACAGGGCAAAGACCGGGAGATCCCAGGGGTTGGTCGCCGCCAATACCGCCGCAACCAGGCCACACAAAAGGGCCGCTCCAACCCAACGGCGGTCGGAAACCTGGACGACGACCCAGGCCCACAGGCCGGCGACGATGATCACCGGCAAGGCGACGAAGTGTGCGTGCAGGTCGGCAAAGAGCGCCGTCCAGAGCGGATATTCGGTGATGGCGTACCCCGGCACGACCCTCGAAGTGGCCCACCACAGGTCAAACCACCGTCCGGCCCGCGCCAGATTCAGCAACCACGGCCAGGCGAGATTACCGACCAACAAAACGCTGAAGGGCATCAGGAAAAACCAACGTCGCCGTCGTCTCCGGGCCACCATCAGTCCGAAGGCCGCCAGGGGCGCCGCGGCCAGGGCCGGTATGGTCGCGCACATCAGATTGTAGGCAACGGCGGAGTCCGCACCGACAACCAACGTTGGGAAAGCCGCCAAGACGTCTGCGAAATAGTAATAATGCAGCTCTTCCCCCGCCATCCAGGGCTCCCCTGGAGGCCACTGTGAGGCGCCGACGAAAGTGTTGAAAAATGAAAAATCCATCGGCTTTTCGCCCCAGTGAATCGCCGGATTGAAGAGCCGCACCACCAGGAAAAAGGTGAAAAAACCGACAAAGACCGCAGCAACGACTCTCATACCCTGGTTTCTGGAGGTGACGATGCGCCGCACCTCGGCCCAGCGCCGGGCCGACACAGCCACGGCGGCAAGAATCACTGCGCCGGTGATCAGGGTTGCCGAAGCCGGCCCTACGGACAAGCTGAAGACCTCAGAACCAAACCACGCAAGCCACGCCGGGACGATCCATCCCGTCGTGACGGCCAACCCCAACCCGGCGTCCGGCCAGGCACGCAGCCACGGCAGAAGTAACAGCCACCAAGCCGCGGCCCCCAGAACGAAAAAGCCAAGCCAAAGCCCGACTGTAAGAATTTGACGAGCCGCTGTCGGCCTCGAAGGAATGTCGCGCGCCGGTTCGACGAAACGATGATCGAGGGCTGCAGCATTCAGACCGTCGAGGTGACTCTGGGGTTGAAGGCTCAATTGGGCCAGACGAATGGGGTCGGTCTCCCCAATCCTGCGCAACACCACCACCCGTGGGAACTCGTAGTTGACGAAACTTTCGTCCGCCCGTTGGACCGGCGTCCTCAGACCCGCCAGGCGAGGCGCTCTCGAGGCTGTGGCCGCGACCTCAAACCCCGCCTCGCCGGCAAGGAGCAAGCGGTAAAGCCTCGAAGTTCTCGGATACCGATCAGGGTTGACCAGGACCGTCCTCCGCACCCTGTTGGAGGTCAGAACAACCCAGTCTGCCTTGGCCAGGGTGGCACACCATGCCGCGACCTTGGCGTCGTCGTCCGGCAGGTTGTAGCTCTCGAGGGTCACGCCCTCGGCCCCGATCCTGCCGAGGTGTTCGTCCCAATGCTCCCAGGCGACGACATCCTCGTCGTCGACGACCGTCTGGAGCCAGGGCGCGGCCGTCGCGAAGGGATGGGGCTCCACAAAGGCCCAGAGATAGGTGATGCCCCAAACGGCCGTCAATCCGAGGACCGCTGCTCTGAGGCGCAGCCCTCGGACACCCGTGAGCCTGGCCAAGAACCACGCCGCCACCAGGGCCAAGGGAACGATCAGCGGGGCCCAGTAGCGAAGGAACTTGACCTCGAGCGTACTGAGCCTGATCGCCATCGGAATCACCCATGCCAACAGAAGCAACAGGAGCAACGAACTGTCCGAAAAACGACCCTGGAAAAATCTCCGCCACCGACGTATCAACACCCTGATGCCGATCACGACGCCCCAGAGGGCCGCCGCTGCCAACGCCGGCCCCAGGGCCCACAGGCCCAATTCCCGCAAGGAGTAGAACACCGGCATCGTCGGCTTATAAACTCGAACGTACGGCAAATTCGAAGCGCCCGAAACCATGGCGATCTGCTCGTTGAGCCCTCGGAGGAACTCAGGGTTGAAGTGAAACAACCACGGCCGACCACCCTCGAAAGCCCACGGCTGCCCTAGGGCAAACGCCACCATCCCTCCCACCAGCACCGGGAGGACCAGGAAGGCCGTTGATCCTCTCTTCGAGCGGGCGACGGCACAGGCGATGGCCAGCGCGAGCGGCAGGATCAGGGCCAGCGACGAGATCTTGACCGCCAGGGAGGCCCCGACCGCCGCTCCTGCGACCGAAGCCCACAACCACGGACCGGCGATACCCAATCCAAGAGGGGGAGAGGGTGTTTGAGAGGGGGATGGGGGGAGAGGCGACCGCGCCATCTGGAACATCGCCGCCAACGCCGCCACCACCCAGAATGCGTGGTGGGCCTCGACCGTGGCGAAGTGGGACAGCTGTTGATCCAGCGGGATCCACGCCGCCAGCCACCCGAAAACCAGGGCTGTCCGAAGACCCCAGGCCCTCCAGGCCATCCACATTCCCAAAATAAGGGCGCCGATTGAAGCCGCCAGTGACAGGCTTCGCCCTCCGGCGATCAAGCCACTCCACTTCATCTCGTGCCCTTTGGCGGCAGTCATGACACGAACTGCCTGAAAATGCAGCGAGCCGTACGCAAAAAATTGAGGATCGGAAAACCACCCACTCGATCCTTCGGTCACAGCGACCACTTGCCGTTCATCGGGGTGAGGAGATGGCGGCGTTCCCGCATCCCAGGCCTGGGTCAACAGGCGCACTGCGATGGCCAGGAATATCAGTACCAATAGCGATCGACGAGGCATGATCCTCAGGAAGCTCATCCTCGGCGCCGAACGACCTTCCTCGCTACTGCAGCCAGAGCCCCGTCCGGACCTTCGATATCTGTGGCCAACTCGATCATCTCGGTCTCCAACTCGTGCAGTTTCCGCCGCGCCGCCTCCAGGCCGTAGAGGGTCACCCACGTCAGCTTGTCGGCCTCGGCATCCTTGCCGGGGCTTTTCCCCAATTCGGCAGTGGTCGCAGTGGCATCCAACACGTCATCTGCAACCTGAAAGGCCAGACCAAGGCTCTGACCGAATCCGACGAATCGGCCCCGTTCCTCGACCCCAAGTCCCGCAAGGAGAGCGCCCAACTCCACCGAGGCCCTGAGAAGGCACCCAGTCTTGTGGCGGTGGATCAGATCCAGCCGTACACCCGGATCGCCGGAGACACCGTCACCCGCCACCTGACCGGTCGCCTCCAGATCCTCCATCTGCCCGCCGACCATGCCCCGCGACCCAATAGCCTCGGCAACCAGCGCGACGGCTTCGGCACGGGCGGGCCCCCACTCCGAGCCCGCTGGATACCGGGCCAGAATCAACAAGCCCTCGGTCAACAGAGCATCACCGACCAAAATGGCCGTCGGTTCGTCGAAGGCCACGTGGACCGTCGGCCGTCCTCGCCGCAGAACATCATCGTCCAGAGCCGGAAGATCGTCGTGAACCAATGAATAGGTGTGAATCAACTCAAGACCGCACGCCGCCTCTGTGATGGACTCAGGGTCGCCGCCGGCCGCACGGTTGGCCAGGCGCGCCAGAATGGGCCTGATCCTCTTGCCGCCGCCCAGCACGGCGTGACGCATCGCCCGATGCAGCCGGCTCGGCCACTGGCCGTCGGCCGGCAGCAGTCGGGGCAGAACACTCTCGATGGCCTGTCGTTCAAGGTCCATCACGAGGTCTCAATCTCCATCTCTTCGGCGGTGCCATCCTCCAGGAGTTTGGAGACCCGCTGCTCGACTCGTTCCAACCTCGAGCGGCACTTTCCCGCCAGATTCATCCCCTGCTCGAAGAGATCGAGGGCTTCTTCCAGACCCACTGTGTCGTCCTCCAACCGGCCGACAATGTCCTCCAGTCGCTCCAATTGGTCCTCGAACCGGTCGTCGCTTTCAACCATTTCCGTTTTCTTCGTCATTGTGAACCCCCATCATCAAAAAGCGTGCCCTGAGTTGAAGAACTGGACGACGAGCTTCGGGTCAACGACCTGGCGCCGCCCCGAGATTTGACGACCAGCGACCGAACGGTCCCTTCGGCCAGGGTCGTCACCAGGGCCTCCCCTCCCCGCAGGGCGCCGGCACTCTTGAGCGGTCCGGCCTGTCCCTCGAGCGTGGTGATCGAGTAGCCGCGATCCAGAACCCGGCGAGGCGAGAGGTGCTGCAACGCCCGTTCCATTGTCACGACGGCAGTACGGGCATGATCGACGTGACCGCGGATCAGGGTCGCCAACTGCTCAGTCCGGCTATCGACGAGGCGTCGATGACCGGTGGCGGCGATCAGTCCCGGGAGGCGTCGCAACACGGCTTCGGCATGGAGGAGGCGATTCCTGGCACGGGCTGCAAGATCCTCCAACAACACGGGGAGACGATCGGCCGCCGCCAGACGAAATCGTGCGACCTCAATCCGATGAGGCACCCTGGCAAGACCCGCCGACCCTTGAGCCCCCGCCAAACGGGCCCGGGCAGCTTGCAGATGGCGCCTGAGTTCCCAGCCCAAACGAGCACGAGCATCCTCTGCTCGACCCTGGCTCTCTTCGAGCCGGGTCACGAGAATCTCCGCCGCCTGTGTCGGCGTCGCCGCACGAAAATCAGCCACAAAGTCGGCGATGGTGAAATCCACCTCATGGCCGACACCGGTGACGACCGGAACCGGACAGTCGGCAACGGCACGGGCGACCTCTTCTTCGTTGAAGGCCCACAAATCCTCCAACGAGCCTCCCCCTCGTCCCAAGATCACGACGTCGACCAGATTCGAGGCCCCGAGTCGGTCCAGAGATGCAGCAATCTCTGAGGCGGCCTCATTACCTTGCACCGTCGCCGGAGCGACGACGACCTCGATGTTGGCGTGCCTCCTCAGGACTTTCAGTATGTCCCTCAACGCCGCACCCGTGGCTGAGGTAACGATGCCGATTCTCTGCGGGACCGCCGGCAGAGGCCGTTTGCGTTCCGGTGCGAAAAGGCCCTCAGCCTCCAGGCGTCGTTTCATCTGCTCGAAGGCCAACTGCAGCGCGCCCAACCCCTGCGGTTCGATCCTTGTGACGACCAACTGGAATCGGCCCCGGGCTCGATAGACGGTCAAACTGCCCGTAGCCTCAACGGCCAGGCCGTCTTCGAGGTCAAACCGCAATCGCCTGGCGGCCGAAGCCCATGCGACACAGTCCAGTTGAGCCTCCCCGTCCTTGAGCGAGAAGTAAAGGTGGCCTCGAGCAGACCGCGTGGCGCCCGTAACCTCGCCTTCGACGGTGATTCCTGAGAAACCGCTCTCGAGGAGAGCGTTGACCTGGTCGATGACTGCACCAACCGCCCAGACTCGATCCCTCATCATTTCTTTCGAGGCCCCGGAGGCCGGGCCTCTAGCGCCGCAGGGACGGCCAGGACAAACAGGGTCACTATCCAAATCTCGGAATCTCCCCAGTTGTATTCGAACAACCCGGCCACCGTCAGTCCAACCATGGCCAGAAGGCATGAGGCCAGCGCGGCCGGCGCCGGGTGGTCAGGATCCTTGAGTCCACGTACCACGGTAACGCCAAAGATCACCAGAAGAAATCCGTACATTGCCAGAGCCGGCAGGCCCCGCTCCGCCGCGATATGGACCGGATTGCAATGCAAATGACTGACCCTGTCGCGGACCGCGCCGGACCGACGGTAGTCCGGATAAAGCACCTCTATCATCTCGGGACCAACCCCAACCCATGGATGGTCCGCACTCATCGCGACACCGGCCTTTATCATGGCGACCCGGTCACGGTTGGCCGCTTGTTCGAGGTCCGCTATTGACGTAACCCGGTCTCTCACTGCCGCAGGCAGAACAGCAACCGCAACCACAACCACCAGAGGAATCGCAAGCATCGCACGGGAACGCCATACCATCGCGGCCAATCCCAACGCTACCGCAATGCCGACCCACGCGTTTCGTGTCAGGGACAATGAGAGCACGACCGCGTGCAGTCCCAAAATAGGGAGGATCCACCTCAGACGCCTCGGAGCGTTTCCTCTCAAAACCTCACCAACCAGAATCAGAACTGCGGCCATCGTCCATCCGGCAAAGGTCATGTAGTGACTGAACAGGCCCGGCGCCCTGTGGTTCAGATCAACACCGTTGATCACAATCTGGCCCAAAGCAACCATCGACGACACCGCCGAAGAGCCCGCAACCAGCCCCAAGAACCGGTCCCATCGAATGGGATTCACCACAGAGACCACCATCGGGACCAGAATCAGGGTAAGGAGACTGTCCAACGCCCCCAAACTCAGTGAACGGTTGGTGGAGAACAGCGCCGAAATAACCGACCAGAAGACCCATCCAGTCACGGGGACGAAGATCAGATGCCATTTCACAACGGCCCGTCCAAAGGCCAAGGCACCCAACCACACCAGGAAAGCAAGGCCCAAAATGATATTCGACAGGGCGATCTGAAGACTGATCGCCACGCCTACCAGGAGGAGTCCTGCCGCCGTCGCCTCAAGAGGATGCGGACTGAATGTCCTCAAGAGTCAGTGCCTCGTCGACCAGCATCACAGGAATATCGGACACGACCGGATACACACGTCCGGCGGGCGAAAGCAAACCAACCTCAACGACAGGTTCCTCGGCCTTGAACTGCTCCCGGTACCGATTGACCAACGACTCCCGGATCGAAGGAGGGAGGTCGATCACCTCCAACGGAGTCTTGTCTACAGGACAAACCAGGATTTCCAGCAATTTGGGGTCGACAGCCATATCTGAACTCCTTGTCTGGGACATTCTACTCGGTCTTGTGTGGGACTGGGGAAACAACCAAGCAAAGCTCGGCCAGGGATGAACCCTGACCCTACGGTAGGTATTGTAGGGCCGGGGTTTATCCCCGGCCGTCTCCGACGATCGTCACGTTGAATACGGTTATTTGGGATTATTGCAGGCGCCTGAGCTGAGAGCCAAAAAGCAACGCCCCGCCATCCGGCGGGGCGTTTCAATTCGAAGATTCTCTCCGTCACGCAATCGGTTTCGATAGATCGTCATCGTCGCCCAGATCCCTCCGGACCTTTTGGAGGTGTTTTTGCAACAGATCATCTGTCTCCGCGCGGGCTTCCTCGAGATGACCAGGATGCTCGTGTTTATACAACTCCTCCGACATCGTGCCGTTGATCCACGCCGGGTTCATCGGATAGACCTCGGGGCTGAACATCACACCATACATGTGCCAGACGAGAATCGCCAGACTGGCCAGCCAGGCTTCCCAGAAGTGAACGGTCACAGCGACATCGAAGACCTCACGACCGAAGAAAGCACTGAAGAAGTTGTCGAACCACAGGAGAACCCCTGTGGCGGCCATGACGATCGTTCCCCAGATCAGGGCCCAGTACTCGGCCTTCTCGACGTAGTTGAATCTCTGTGTACACCCTGCGCCATGGCCCTTGCCGATGAAGCTCAGCATTTTGTTGATGAAGAAATGCACATCGGCCATCGTCGGCAACATGTCCTTGACAAACTTCCTGCCGCGGGCTGTGAAACAGTAGAAGAGGTGCCAGAAGGAACCGATCGTCATGATGACCGCTGCGACGCGGTGGACTGTGCCCCGCATGGCAAAACCACCCTCCCATCCGAAGAAGAACTTGGCCATGAAGCTCTGGTGGTAGGTCAGAGAGAACCCGGACACCACCAGCACAATGAAGCTGACCATCAGAATCGTGTGCTGCCAGACCTCGTCCATGCGCATACGGCGCACCCTCGGTCTGCGTGCCAACATCGCCCGGACCTTGCTGATGTAGTCCAGGGCGTTGTGAAGGAACATGCCGCCGATGACGACGATGATCAACAGGATATAGAGCTTCTGCACCCATTGTGCGATCGGGGTGCGTTTTTGAAGATCACCCACGCCGTGAATCGGGCTCTGGGCAATCGTATCGGTGATCTTGGGGTGGCACTCACCGCAGGTTTGTTTCAAGTTGGCGGTATTGACCGACGACGCGGGATCCGAACTAGGAAGAATGCGGTGGGCCCCATGGCACGAGGCGCAGTTCGCAACACTGGAATCGCCCTCGCCGGACTTCAGACCGTGGTAGGTGTCGATGAAGTACGCCTCCCGGGCGCCCTCCATGCCATACCTCTCGTTGAGGACCATCGCGTTGTGGCACCGGGCGCACGTTTGCTGGGCGACCTCGGCCTTGGACACCGGCGAGTTAGGATCAGCAGTGGAGAGAATACCGTGCTCGCCGTGGCAGTCGGTGCAGACCGGCGATCCGGCAACACCGCTCTTGACCAACTTGCCGTGGATACCCTCCCAGTAATCCTGCGTGATCGCCTTGTGGCACTGGCCGCAGGTCTCAGGGATATTCTGGTGAGAGATCGCGCTTTCCGGATAATTGGGCGCCAGGATCTTGTGGGCCGAACCGGCGACGCCGTGGCAGTCGATGCAGTCGGCCGCAGCGTAGGCTCCGCCGGTACCAATCTGGCCGTGAACGCTGGCTTCGTACATCGACACCGGGTGGTCGTACAGGGTCTCGTACTTGGTCGTGATGTCCAGATTCTCGTGGCAGGCCCCGCAGGTCTCGCGCAGATTGGTTGAGTGGACTCGCGAAAGGGCGGCGGAGGACGGCAGGATGTCATGGGACCCGTGGCAGTCTGAGCAATGCGGCATATCCTCACAGGTCCCGACAGCCGCCCGACCGTGGGCCTGATACTGCTCAGAGGCGTCTTCGTGACAGGTTCGGCATCCTTCACAGCCATCGTAGGAAGGCTCATCGAATACGATATGGGGGATCGTATCCTGGTATTGGTGACAGTCCAGGCATACGAGACCCTCATGAACCGAGTGACTCAGGTCGTCGTCGAACGACGATCCGTGTGCACTGGCCTCATGACAGTCGCCACACATCGACGAATCGATCGATTCGTACTCCTCGTCCGCCGCGGTGTGAGCCGGTACGGCCAGCAGCACCACCGGAACGGCCAGCGCCAATGCCAGAATCATGACCCGCATACGGGCGGGATGTTTCAGACCTTCAAGTGCAGATGACACAGTCATGGCAGACCCTCCGCCCGCCATTGTGCACTATTTCACATACATGTCAAGTTGATAAACCTTTTGTTTTCAATGATTCGATGATTGAAAGAATATTCAAGTGGAAAAATTCAACGGTTGCGGCTGTTGAAATTCTCAACGGTTGAATCCGTTATCACCATGGACAAGAGACTGATCCCGGTTGCCCATCTGAGCAAGTTCGACCTTCAAATCCTGCCGCAATCCCTAAAAGGGCAGACACGGGGGTCTTGCCCCTACAGTCCCCGTTCTCTTCAGTCCTCACTCTTCTTCCCATTCTTGGGCCCATACCAGCCGATAGGCTTCACTGAGGAAAACCACCCGCCGTATATAGGTGTAGGTCTCCGGAATTGGAACCGCCTCAGTGAAATGGCGACTCTCCGGCCATTGCCGCCACCAACGACGCACTCGGCTTTCGCCGGCGTTGTAGGCAGCCAACGCAGGCTCTATCTCCCCGAAGACCTTGATCAGGCGAGACAGCTCCCGGGCACCGAGCCGGAGATTGATCGCTGGGTCGTACAAATCCGGCGACCGCCCCAGACCCAACGCAACCGCATGGCCTCGTGCCGTCCCAGGCATCAACTGTACGACCCCTCGCGCACCGGCCGGAGACTGGGCCCGAGCGTTGAAGATGCTCTCCTGGCGCGCCAAACCCGCCAGCAACCAGGGATCAAGACCGAACTCACGGGCCGCCGATTTCAGATCGTCCGTCCACCGTAACGGAAGGTATGCCCTGACGGCGTTCACCGAGACCCGGTCCATGGCCGTACCGCCCAAATCGGAGAAGCCCCGGCGCAACCACCTTATGCCCAAATCCGGCCGGCCCCGGTCGCCCTCGAATGCCGCCGCAGCCAACGCTTCACCGGGCAGGACCCCGCGCGCTGCCGCCATACGACGCCATTCCTTTGAAGCCAGTCCCTGTTCTCCAAGATTCATAAGCCAGGCGACGGTCGGAGGGGGATCGACGATCTTGATCGGCGGCGGCAGGTCGAGCCTCGAAGGGCCGGCCTCTCCAATTTCATCGAGCGACCACAGGGCGTAGAGATCCGGGATCCCAACCACCACAAGGCCGGCCACCGCCTCCCGGTCAATCTCAGGGCCCTCCGTTGCCGCCGCAAACTGGAGGCAACGCCTATGGTCTTTCAGGCTCGAGGCCACGCTCTTGAGAGCTTCGCCGAACCGCCCAGACCGGGCCATGGCCATAGCCAGACGACGCCCCAGCCACGAACGACGAGAACCCCGCCAATTGATTTCAGCCAACGACTGCCAGGCCGCCAGCGCAGGCTCGAGTCGGCCGGCCTCGGTTCCACACTCAAGCTGAAGTTCCAGGGCCTGTGAGCTGCCACCGCCGGTCAGGGACACCGCCCTTTGGGCCGCCACCAGGCAGTTCCCAAATGCCTCAGCAGCAGTCGGCCCAGGGAAACGAGACCATCCACGAAGACGCCAGCTTGACGCCCGGACCAGAGCCTCGTCGCCGTCGCATCGGGACAGGGGCGGCAGAACCCGGAGCGCCGCCGAAGTCGACCCCCGCTGCAATTCACATCGAGCCAGTTCCAGGCGCCGGCGCCCTTCCAAGGGGCCACGGACGCTGATGGACCGCAACTCAGCCGCTCCCCGACTCGGATGACCAGCTTGCCTCCATGCCACTGCTCGCTCGATTGCCTCCTCGGGTCCCAAACCAGCAACCGCCGCTTTTTCGAGAGACAGCGCTTCATTTCGAAGAACAAGGGGGGCAACATTCGCCAAACGAACCGCTGCGGCGTCACGAATGTCGTTCGACCACTCAAGTCGAAGCACATCTGCCCGAACCCGTCCGTTCTCACTGACCTCAGCCATGATTTGCCACGCCGGGTCCATGTGACCTTCGTCAATCAACGACTGAGCAAGGGCCAGCCTGGCACGATCTGCAAGATCTTGCGGGGGTCCCTGATCGAGATAGTCCGTCCACCCCGCCGGAGAAACCTGTCCTCTCTCAAGGGCGCTCAACCAGAGTTCGAAGCGCAACCGCTCCAATTCCGACCCGACGCCCGCCTTGCTGAAGGCCTCAGCCGCAGCCTCCGGTGAATCGGACCGCAACGCCAATCCGGATTTGATGGCCTCCAGCCGGATCGTTCGATCGGCATTCGTCAGGGATACACTCTGCCCCTGCCCACAGGCCGCACTCCACAGAACCCAGAAGAGAATCGCGGAATCTCGAAGTTGAACGTTCAAACTCAATCAGGGAACTCGCCCGACTGTACCATCGGTGGTCGTTGTTTTCGGACCAGGCATCCCGCACCCATGCTCACTGACCACTCGCCCCTGGATCCTCGCTTCAAATATTTCGAAAAAGTCGGGTGTAGGTAGCTATTTCTATGGACCATACTCCCCGAGCACATCCTCGTTCCCATCGGCAAGAATCCGAATGATTTCGTCCCTGAAGTAGTCGGTCTCCAACCGGATTTCCTCGGCGATCCTTTTGTCGTACATCTCTCGAGACCGGTCGATATCCTCTCGGAGCCTTTGATAGAGATCATTCCCTGCGCGCCCCCGCTCGACTTCGTCCTCGTTGTAAAGCTTGATCTCGGAAATCAGGAGCCGAGCAAACCGTCGAGCCTCTTCGTGTTGGGCCTGCGCCTCGTCCGTACGAACGGCCTCGGTCGGCTCCTCCTCGACGGCCGACTCCAGTGGTGGAGGCGGGACGACCGCCGGGGACGGAGCGGGTGCCACCTCGGCGGACTCCGTCGCCTCCTCGGGCTCAGGCTCGGGCTCAGGCTCAGGCTCTGGTTCCGGCTCAGGCTCTGGTTCCGGCTCGGGCTCGGTTTCTTCGACCACGACCTCGTCCACTGGCTCGGGTGGCATTTCAACCAACTCGGGCGCAACTTCGACCCGCATCGTTGCGGACGGATCGAAATCCTGTACTGCCGGCTCAACCTCCTCAACCTCGACGGACTCCTCCGGCTCGGAGGCGGACTGATATTCAGGTTCCACCGCCGCGGGCGCCTCTTCGACAGTGCCCTCCGGGAGGTCTTCGACCTCAGCCGGGGTGTCATCCGCAGTCACGGCCTCCGGCTCTTCGAAAGCCGGTTCGGCGTCTTCGGGCTCGGGCACCCCTTCCGGCTCGCTCTCCAGGGTGAGGGGCTCCGCAACCATCGAAGACGGCACCTCCTGCCGAGCATGAAGGGTGTCGATCATCCAGCAAGCAACAGCCACCAACCCCTGTGCGGAATCAGGGTCCCAGGGGTCGCCCTCACCATCGTCGAGATACAGGCATCCCATCAGTTGCCCGCGGAGACAGACCGGCACCAACAGAGCGTTGCCCGGAAGGCCCTCGGCGTCCAACCATCCCCTGAACACCTCGTCATCTTCCGGCTGGAACCGGACCGGCCGTGACTCCGAGACCAAGGCGTGAAGGGCCGGTGATGCCGGAACGGTGGTCTGCCATTGACGCAGAGACTCACCGTCAGCGAAACCGATCCCACTCCATGCGCTGACATCGCCCCCTCGAATCACCAACACAACTGCCCGGGCGGCAACATCACACAGCGCCGGAAGTAACTCCTTCAAGAGTTCAGACTGAGAACGGGCCCGGTCCAAATTCCTCAACAGCTCGAGGGACGGACCACCCGAGGGCGCTTCGGCCACTCCTTCCGCCTGAAAATCCGTAAGGCGGCGCTGAGCCCAATCCAGCTCCTGTGCAACATCGGCCTTCTCCTGCTCCAGTGCAGTCACCCGACCGTTCAGCTCCTCCAGGGCCTGCTTGAGGTCGGCCGCCGGAAACAACTCTTCCACTTCATGAGCCATCGTCTCCCGGACGGAGGCAGTCGCTTCATCGACCAGTTGGCTCAAGCGGTCGGCGATCGTCTCCACTCGCCCTTCAATCGCATTTCTGCCACGGTCCTGGGTCTGTTTCAGATGCTCGAGGATGGTGTCCAATGAGTCCATGACGCCTCCGTTCGGTCCTTTTCTTAACACTTCATTATCACTGCGTCTTGAACCTCCCGTCAAGGCAGAAAACAGCGTTCCGTTTTCGGGGCCGATTCGAAGGTCCCGGTCATTGCCACACGGCGGCATTTCTGCTAGGTTCACAGCGAAGGGGGAGGGCATGAAAAGCATTCGTTTCCTATCGTTTTTCCTGGTGTTCGCAGTGCTGACCGGTTTGACCCTCGGTTGCAATAGCGGGCCGTCGGACGAGGAGTTGGCCTTGGGCCAGCTTCACGAACAGTTAGACACCATCAACCAAACCTATCAGGAGTTACAGTCGCTCCGCACGGAGATCGCTACGGCGAAGGCCACCTCGGCCGAGATCGAGGCCATCTCCGAGAAGAAGCGGACCGATGAGCAGAAGATCCAACTGGAAGCTCTCGGCGCAAAACTGCCTGAGTTGGAGACGCGGTCCGAGACCGTCTACGAGGACGTTCAGGCACAGCTTGCCGAATTACTCACCGTCGGACTCAACGACCATCCGCAGTCCACAGAGACCGCAGAGGCATTGAGGATTTACTCCGACGAAGCGATAATCGTCGCCGCCGACATCGTCATCAAGTCCGGTGATTACAAAAAGGCCATCGACCATCTGGCCGGCGCCAAAAGCTACTACACCGCGATCGAACTGCCGGTGCACCCGGCGATTGAAGAGCAGATCGCCACGTTTGAAGACTGGCGCAACATCACGAGGGAGCGTTTCGACGCGGTGACCAAAGGAATGACGATGGACGAGGTCAAGGCCACCGTCGGCGTTCCCTATTACGCCAACATCCAAGATGACGAGAAGCGCGGGGTTCAGACCTGGTTGTACAAGAGAGAGGAAGGCGGCGCGGCCGCAATCTACTTCAAGATCAAGACCGGCAAGATGTACTCGGCCAATTGGGACGCCGTCAAGACCAGGGTTGTCACCGATTAACGAGCGAAACCCCACTGAAACCAAAAGGGGCGCCTTCCGGCGCCCCTTTTCGTGGTTCAGGCTACAATTTCAGGCAACTGCAGCAGCCTCCAGGTTCCCGGGTGCGCTCTGCAGCCTGCGATAGTGACCTGTGGCCTGCGACACCCGCGGCTTGCCGACTGTGACCTTCTCCCCATTCACCGGCTTGACGCTCAACGGCGATGTGGTCTATGATTCACTCCTTGCGAGGTGCGCCTCGAGCGCCCGAATTTCGCAGAGGAGGGGGTGATTCCATGCCAACAGGTGTCGTAGTACGCGACAACGAGTCCTTCGAACAGGCGCTGCGCCGATTTAAGCGCAAGTGCGAGAAGGCCGGCATCCTCTCCGAAGTCAAACGACGACGTTTTTACGAGAAGCCCTCGGAACTGCGCAAGCGTGCGCTGATCCAAGCCCGAAAGAAGATGCTTCGCAAGATGGCCAAGCAGCGACGAGCAGGCATGCTCTAGAGGCTCGGTCTTGAAATCTTCGATCGCAAAAGAGCTGGACTTTGATACGGTCCTGAAACTCGTTGCGGCCCACGCCCGAACGCGCGTGGGCCGCTTTTTCATCACCAACGCCCCAACACTCCCTGACCGCCGGAAGGCTCTTGAACGCGCGGCGCTGACCCGTGAGCTGAGCAGCCTCCTGGACGATGGCGAACGGTTACCGATGGGTGGCGTTGATGAGGCTGTTCAATGGCTCGAGCCCGAAGCAACGATTCCGGTCGATCCCGGTGATCTGCTGGTGCTCCTCGGCCTGGCACGCAGGACGGCTTCCGTCCGGCGCAAGCTGTCGGCGGCCCCGGACCGTCTGACCCACCTCAAGGCACTGGGACAACACCTCCCGGACACCGAGGAGTTGGTCGCGTGGGCAGCACCTCGCCTGGGGCGGGACGGGCGAGTCCCCGACGAAGCATCCCCAGACCTCAGGCGCGCCCGGCGCGCGATCACCCGCGTCCGGCAGCATCTGGTGGCCGAATTGGAAGCCATTCGCCGTCGCCACCCCGGCGTCACCACCGACGCCCCTCCGACCCTGCGGCGAGACCGGTACTGCCTCCCGGTCAAGGCCTCGGTACGGGCTCAGCTGCCGGGACTGGTTCTGGACAGCTCCGGATCCGGTGCGACCGCCTACGTCGAACCTTTTGGTGTGGTCGACCTCAATAACGACCTTACGGACGCTTCGGCCAAGGAACGGCGGGAAGTCCAACGCATTCTCGCCGAGGTCGCCGCGGCTTTCGGCGCGATCAAATCCGATCTGGCCGACGCGGTTCAGACGCTCGGCCGCATCGACGCCATCCAGGCTCGAGTGTTCTTCGGCCGTCTCATCGACGGCCTCCTCTTGGAACCGGGCGGCGGCAAGGCACTAGTTCTCAACCAGGCCCGACATCCACTGCTGGACCAGAGCCTCCAGGCCCTGCGCACGGAGATCTTCGACGAGACCGAGCGAAGCGGACGGACTCAATCCGCTGTGCCGCTTGATTTCGAATTTCCGGGAGAGGCCGTGACCCTCTTGATATCCGGCCCCAACGCCGGCGGTAAGACCGTCGTGTTGAAGACCGTCGGCCTGATGGTACTGATGTGCTATCACGGAATCCCCCTTCCTGTCGCGCCGGGATCAACGGTTCCGTGGTTCGACCATGTCTGGTGCCGGATCGGCGACGACCAGGATGTTTCAGCCGATCTTTCGACCTTCTCCGGAGCCATGGCAACCACGGCCCAGCTGCTCAAAGAGGCCGGACCGTCGTCCCTTGTCATCTACGATGAGTTAGGGAGCGGCACCGACCCATTGGAGGGCGCCGCCCTGGGCTGCGCGGTGTTGGAGGCCTTGACCGAAAGGGGTTGCCGGACGGTGGCCACGACCCATTTGGCCGCCATCGCCCTGGCCGCCTCATCGGCCGAACTCATGGACAACGCCGCGATGGAATTCGACGAGGATCGCGGGCGACCGACCTACACTATTCGGATGGGACGCCCCGGCCGATCTCGCGGTCTGGAGATCGCCGCCGCGATGGGCCTCCCACCCTCGGTGATCGACCACGCCCGGGACCTCCTGGGTGGACACCACCTGGAATTGGACCGCTGGCTCGAGCGCCTGGAGGTGCTCGAGGGGGAACTGCTGCGCGAAAGGGCCGAGGTCGGCCGGGAAAAAGCCGCAGCGACCGCCGCGCAAGCCAGAGCCGACGGCGATCGACGCAGGTTCGAGGAGGAACGAAGACAGTTGCCCTCCCTGCTCGAAGACGAGCGCAGTCGGCTGCGAGGCCGTGCCAAGTCAAGACTCGACAAGGCTCTGGCCCGGCTGGACACTGCCACCGAGGAGCACCGCCACATCGGAAGGAAGGCACGGCAGAACATCAGGAATCAGGCCCTGGACCTCGGTGCGGCGACGGAGGGGGAACCACTGCCGTCCTCCGGGCGCCTCGAACTCGGCGCTGCCGTCCGCATCCGGTCCTTGGGCGCGGAGGGGGTGATGCAGGATCTCCGGGGCGGGCAGGCTCGCGTGATAGTCGGCGGCAAACGGCTCTGGGTTGCGGCGAGCGATGTCGAGGCCATCCGCACGTCGACGACAAAGAAAAAGACCGAGGCGATCCACCTCGAGGTGGAAGAACGGGAGGCGCCCGAGCTGATTCTCCTGGGCCTCGATGCCGAGGAGGCTCGTGACCGCGTCGAACGGTATCTCGATCGAGCCCACGCCGGCGGCCTGACGACCCTCCGGATCGTTCACGGCCACGGAACCGGGACCCTGAAACGAGTAGTCACCGACGTCGTCAAGACCCATCCTGCGGTCGTCTCCTT
Source organism: Holophagae bacterium (assembly GCA_030637505.1). Classification (GTDB taxonomy): domain Bacteria; phylum Acidobacteriota; class Thermoanaerobaculia; order Thermoanaerobaculales; family Sulfomarinibacteraceae; genus DAOWGJ01. The sequence continues at coordinate 1,306 of DAOWGJ010000058.1, read as the reverse complement.
CGGCCACCCGCCGGGGAATCGGGGAGGCACCGGGGCGACTGAGGTGACGCTGGAAGGCTAGGAAGCTGGGAGGCTGGGAGGCTGGGAAGCTATCAGCGAGCACCCCTCTCCGACGGGACGTGCCGTACACAGCTTTTCCGTCCGACAGTTCTCCCGATAACGGTGTCGTTGCGGGAAAGGCTGTGTGGGGCAATCCCCGGCGAATATCTCAGGCACCGCATCTCGGCTGAAGGCAGTAGGCCGCCGAGGCCCTTCCCCGGAGGGGCGGTTCCCCATCCGGCCCCAGAAATGCTGCCCCTCCGGGGAAGGGCCGAGCGGGAGCGCTCGGCAGTCCTCTGGACTCACGTCAATTTCTGGCCGCTCCCGAAGGCCGGTGTTGTAATTCAGGGGCAGAGGCAGCGTCAGGAACAGCGACCGGACCAGTAGGCAACACCGGGAAAATGAGCACCACCCCTCCCGGACCCGCTACTATCACCTCATGACTGATTTCGACCTCGGGCCCGAGGTCATAGCACGCGTACGAGAGGCGTCCGATGTCGTCTCTGTCATCTCCGACCAGGTTCGCCTGAAGCGTCGCGGGCGAACATGGGAAGGCCTGTGCCCCTTTCATGAAGAGAAGACCCCCTCGTTCACGATCGATGCCGAAAAAGGTCTCTACCACTGTTTCGGCTGCCATGCGGGAGGCGACGTCTTCAACTTTGTCATGGCACAGCAGAACTTCAATTTTCCCGAGGCCGTCGAATATCTGGCCAGACGGTTCGGCGTCGACCTGCCTGCTCGGAGTCCTGGCGCACAAAAACGACGCCGGGACGAAGAGCGGCAGCGCTCCATCCTCGAGGAGGCCCAGCGCTGGTTCGTCGACCAGCTGTCCTCCGCCGGAGGCGCTGAAGCAGCCCGCGAACTCGAGCGGCGGGGCTTTCCCAAGTCAAGCTGGGCGAGTTTCGGCTTCGGCTGGGCCCCGGATGAGTGGCGTGGACTGGTCGAGAGCCTGCGGGCCCGCCACCCAGAGGGCGTCCTGGCCAATGCCGGTCTGATCGTGCAGCCCGAAAGCGGCAAGAGTCCCTACGACCGCTTTCGAAAACGCCTGATGTTCCCAATCCGGTCGGGAGACGGGCGTCTCGTGGCCTTCGGAGGTCGAATCCTCGGAGGCGGCGAGCCCAAGTCCCCAAACAGCCAAGCCTGATGTGATTTCCCCGTTCGCGCGAGGGTGTTTGCCCTCGATCTTGCAAGGAAGGCAATCGCCTCAAGCGGCGAGGTCATCGTCGTCGAGGGTTATTTTGACTGCCTCTCTCTGCACAGGGTCGGC